>JANYCE010000082.1 GCA_025360445.1 Betaproteobacteria bacterium | reverse complement strand
TATTGCCGCGACCGGCATTGACAATTGCCGGCCGGTGGTCGATGGCCGCTCGCTCGTGTCTCATCCGTTCGATCCGGACGCGCCGGCGGTTTCTGCAAAAGTCCCGCTATTGATTGGAACGTGCGAGACCGAGACCGCTTTTGATTTTGCGCTGAATCCGAAAAACTTCGCGCTCAGCGCCGAAGAATCGAAGGCGCGCGTGAAATTTTTGCTCGGGCTCGATGATAGGGGCGCGGACGCCATGCTCGCTGCGTACCGTCGCACGCATCCCGTCGCCACGCCAAGCGAACTGGTGATTTTTATTTTTTCGGATTACAAATACCGTCAGAACGACATCAAGGCCGCCGAGCGCAAAGCGGCGCAAGGCGCAGCACCTGCCTACATGTATTTATTCACTTGGCGCACGCCGGTACTCGACGGTAATCTGAAGACGCCGCACACGCTGTGCATCCCGTTTGTGTTCGGCACAGTAGACGTCGCTTCAGGCATCACCGGCACCGCCCCCGAGCGATATGCATTGAGCGAAAAAGTAATGGGCGCGTGGGTCGCTTTCGCGCGCAGCGGCAATCCAAACCACGCCAGGCTGCCGGCCTGGCCGGCATACTCAGTCGCCAAGCGCACGACGATGATCTTCGACAACGAATGCAAAGCGGTCGACGACCCGGCAGGTGCTGACCGCATCGCGATCAACTCGGCGCCGACCTACGTCGCTGAACTCGCCGGACGCCGGTGAACGACGCCTCTGCGACTGGCGTGCGGCAGCAAGTCAGCGCCGCCGAATGGCAATTACGCTGCGAACTTGCGGCGGCACACCGCCTCGTCGCGCACTTTGTATGCGCAGATCTCACGTACAACCACATCTCCGTGCGTCTGCCCGATGCGCCGGCGCATTTTCTGGTCAAACCCGCGAACGTTTTCATGGAGCAGGTGACTGCTTCGAATCTGGTCAAATACGATCTCGACGGCCGGCAGGTGCTGGCCTCCCAATTCCAGGCGGCGCCCTCCGCGTACAACATTCACGGCGCGATTCTGCGCGAGCGGCCCGACTTGCATGCGGTCGTGCACACGCACTCGCCCGCGAACATTGCGGTGTCGGCGCAAAAACATGGGCTGCTCATGCTGTCGCAACAGGCAATGCGCTTTCACGAGCAGATTGCGTACTATGAATACGACGGCGACGATGCGTCTAAAGTGGGTGCGACCCGTCTGGCGCGCGCGATGGGCGACCGCTGGCTCATGCTGCTCAACAACCACGGCGCGTTGGTCTGCGGCATGACGATCCAGGACGCTTATATACACAACCATTTTCTGGAGCTCGCCTGCCGCGCGCAACTCGGTGCACTCGCCGGCGGCTCCGAACTCATCACGCCGTCGCGCGCGCTGTGTGAAGAACGCGCGCGCCTGTTCGGTCAACTCGGGCAATACGATGCAACGAGCCGCGACTGGCTCGCAGGGCTCGCGCTGGTGGAACAGCATTATCCTGATTACAAGTTGTAAATTGGAGGAGGCAACATGCACCAGGTTCGATCAGCTTCGACCCCTATGTTCGTCGCCGCGCTTTTGCTGTGCGCGATAGCGCCCGGCGCAGACGCCCAAACCACGAGTACGCAAAATTTTCCGGCCAAGCCGATTCGCTACATCATTGCGTTTCCGCCCGGTGGCTCGAACGACATTCTCGCGCGCATCATCGGCGCGCGCATGACCGAAACGATGGGGCAGACGGTCATTATCGACAACCGTCCCGGCGGCGGCGCCAACATTGGCGCTGAGGCGATCGCGCGCGCGGCGCCCGACGGCTACACGATCGGCAATATCAGCGCGACGCATACGATCAATGCGACGCTGTATCCGAAATTAAGCTACGACGTTTTAAAAGACTACACGCCGATTACGCGCGTCGCGGAAATTCCGCTGCTGCTCGCGGCGCACCCGGTGGTGCCGGCGAAAGGCCCGCGCGAGTTGATCGCGCTGACGAAGAAACGCAAGATGAGTTACGGCTCATCGGGTATCGGCACGCCGGGCCATCTCGCGGCGGAAATGTTACGCGGTTACGGCGCGCAGGATCTGGTGCATGTGCCGTATAAAGGCGGCGGTCCGACCGGCGTCGATTTAATGGCGGGCAACATCGAGCTGCTGTTCAACAACATGCCCGAGCTCGTGCCCTTTGTAAAAGCGGGCAGGATGCGCGCAATTGCGGTGACGAGCATCAAGCGCGATCCGGTGCTGCCCGATACGGTGTCGATGATAGAAGCGGGCTTCGCGGGTTTCGATCCCGGTAACTGGGTGGCAATCGTCGGGCCGGCCGGCATACCGAGGGAGGTGGTCGCGCGGCTTAATTCAGAAATCGTCAAAATCCTGCGCGAGCCCGCAACGCGCGACAAGATCGCTGCGCAAGGTTTCAACATCGTCACCAGTGCATCCGATGAGCTCGCCGCCTATATTCGCTCCGAGCATGACAAGTGGGGCAAGCTCGTGAAAGTTTCAGGCGCGAAAGTCGAGTGAGGGTCTGCAAGATGTTGACCGCACCTGAATGAAAATTAAAACGCTCATCGCATGGGTGCTTCTTGCAGGGGCGGCATACGTGCACGCCGCCGATTACCCGACGCGCCCGATCCGCATGCTTGCCGGGTTTAGCGCAGGCGGCGGTTCCGATCTGGCGGCGCGCATGGTGGCGCAGTTGCTCACTGAAAGTTTGGGCAAGAGCGTCGTTGTCGACAATCGAACCGGTGCAACCGGTGCGATCGCGGCAGAGATGCTGGCGAAAGCGAACCCGGACGGATATACACTGATGATGCTCGCCGTGGCACAACTCGTCGCCACGGCGTTCGACGACAAAATGCCATTCGACGTCGTGCGCGATTTTGCCGGCGTGAGTTTTGTGTCACGCAACCCGTATTTGATGGCGGTCGCGCCCACTGTGCCGGCCCGCACCGTGCGTGAATTCATCGATCTTGCGAAAGCTCAACCGGGGCGTCTCAACTACGGCTCTACCGGCATTGGCGGGTCGAACCATATCGTCACTGAGGTGTTCAACGTCACCGCGGGCATCAACCTCGCGCACGTGCCATACAAGGGTCCGCCGCAAGCGCTGGCGGATCTCGCGGGCGGTCAGATTCAGCTCGTGTTTGCGAGCATCACTTCGGGCCTGCCGCTCGCCCGCGCGGGCAAGGTGAGGGCCGTTGCAGTCACTTCGTTAAAACGCTCGCAGGCCGCACCGGACGTGCCGGCGATTGCCGAAACGCTGCCAGGATATGAAACGATCGGCTGGTATGGGGTGGTCGCGCCGAAGGCGACTCCGCCGGCGCTGCTCGCGCGTTTGAGCACGACCATCGCGCGTGGATTGCAAGCGCCTGAAGTAAAAGAACGGCTGGCGGTCGATGGCTCGGAAGGTGTGGGCAGCACGCCGGCGGAATTTGATCGGCACATGGCGAGCGAAGTGTCGCGCTTCAGAAAAGTGATACATGACGCGGGAATCCGGCGCGAATAGTTTCACGCATCAAGCTCGTGCGCATTTATGGTGATGCGCGGTAAGGTTTTTAAAGCAACCAACGTGAAATCGAATTGAACATATGAAAATATTATTCGCAGCAATGCTCGCGGCAACCGCAGCCGGTGCAGCGCACGGCGCTGAGTTTCCCACCAAGCCCGCGCGCATCATCGTGCCGATCGGCCCCGGCAGCAGCATGGACATCGTCGGCCGCGTGCTTGCGCAGAAATTTACCGAAGCGTGGGGGCAGACGGTCATCGTCGACAACCGGGCGGGAGCGGGCGGGAATATCGGTGCCGACCTCGTTGCCAAATCTGCGGCGGACGGTTACACCATATTGTTCGCGTCGAGTTCGTTCGCGATCGCGCCGGCCTATTACCGCAAGCTGCCGTATGACGCGCTGCGCGATTTCGAAGCGGTGACCCAGCTCTCGTCGCGCAACAACGTCACCAGCGTCAGCCCGTCGTCGCCCGTCAATTCGGTCAAGGAACTGATTGCACTGGCGAAGGCGAAGCCCGGCCTGCTGACCTTCGGCTCGGGCGGGGGCAGCGGCAGTTCCGACCAGATGGCGGGCGAGCTTTTCAAGTTGCTCGCCGGTGTCGACATCGTGCACGTGCCGTATAAAAGCGGGCCGCAGGCGCTGAACGATCTGATCGGCGGACAAATGTCGGTTTACTTTGGCGGCATCCCGGTGCAACTGCCGATGATCAGGGCAGGCAAGGTCAAAGCGCTTGCCACCAGCGGTCTCAAACGCTCGTCGCATCTGCCGGATGTGCCGACGATGGCCGAAGCCGGCGTGCCCGGCTACGAGATCGATGTGTGGTACGGATTGTTCGCGCCGCGCGGCACGCCCAGGCCGGTGATCGCGAAGATCGCCGCCGATGCGATCCGCATCATGCAGGCGCCGGACATGCGCGAGCGCTGGAGCTCGGTCGGCGTCGAACCAGCCGGCACCACATCCGCTGAATTTAATAAACAGTTCCGCAGCGAAATTGAAAAGTGGTCGAAGGTCGTCACCGCGGCAAAGCTCGCGCCGGATTAACGGCGGGTAAAGTATCGGCAGGATCGTTCAATACAACATCAAGGAAGAATTCACTACGCATCTCGTGCCGGAGCTGTTAAGGAATCTCGAAAAGCTCGACATCGTGCACGTGCTGTACAAAGGATCGATTCGCGGCGTTAACTTTGCGCCATTTTTGCGTTCATGCGAGCAGTCGATTGAAACCAAAAATCAACAGACCGACCAGCCCGCCGACGAGCGTGCCGTTGATGCGGATGTACTGAAGGTCTTTGCCGATGTTGAGTTCCACCTGTTCAACCATATGGCGATCGTCCCATGCGCTTACCTGATCAGCAATGAATTTGCCGATTTTTTGCCGGTTCTGTTCGACCAGTGCTGTTGCAATGCGCTGAACGGTTTCGTTGATCCATTGCCGCATCTGGACATCCGCGCCGAGCTGCTCGCCGATATCGAGCACGGCAGATGAAACATGTGCGCTGATATTTGAATTCGACGCAGTGAGATCGCTGATAAGCCACACGCGCGCAAGCAAATACATTGCGGTGACGAGCATGAACAGCGCCGTCGCGATCCACTTCATCCGGCTCAATGCTTGTTGTTTTTCCGACTGTCCGTCAAAGAGGGCGCCCATGGCCTCGTTTCCTTTATTGGCGAGACTGGCTTCGACGGCTAATGCGCAGCAGCACGCGCCCTGACAACTGGCGCGGCGAACTACAAACGGCGCAGCGCGTGCGCCAACTCGCGTGCGCTGTGCTGCTCGAGATCGAGCACAACGTCGCGCAAGGCGCGCGCCCGTGCGGCCGTCGTCACAAGTTCTGCGTTCTCGATAAACTTCGCCGCGATCTCATCTCCGCTCAGGGCGCGCTCGCCGGCGCCGCGATTTATTTTGTCGACATGCTTGAGCATCCGGCCGTTTTTAAGGGTGATGACGGCGCCGCCCGAGAAGTATTCCGGATATAGAGAGTCAGGATCCGCAGCGTAGGTCACGCGCGCCGCGAGCGCGAGAATGGCGGGATCTTTAAGCGCTTCACTTTCGAGTTCAGCAAAGCCGCAACGCCCGTGCACGAGCGCGGCGGCCAGCGTGTAATAGACGCTGAATTTCGCGATGTAGTCGCTGGCGGGGTTGCGCCGCAGCTCCGGGTTCTCGCAGACGCTGTGAAAGACCGCCGGATGCAGCAGCGCGCAAACTCCTGCGATGTCGTCGACTTCGAAATTGTGCTGCCGCTTGAGCGCGAGCACGGAGTCGATGCACGCGTGCAGCATATGGCATACCGGATACGGTTTAATCGCGACTTCTTCCGCCCGCCACGTTGTGCCTAACCCGTCGACCAACGCGGCCGGCCTCAACAAATCAAAATAAGTACCGGCATGGCTGCGGAACAAGCCGTCCTGGCCTTCGTAAATTTTCAGCGTGCCGATGAAACCGCTGCGCGCAAGGCTCGCCGCAGTGATTGCGCCGGCGCCGGCCCAGCCGGGATGAAAGCGCTTGTTCCATGCCCCGTCGGCGCGATGTTCAGCGAGCGCCGAGGCGGTGCTGCCGGCCAGGCCTTGCGCGTAGACGAGCTGTTCGGCATTGAGATGCATCAAATGGCCGGCGCCGAGTGCGCATCCCATGTGTCCCGCGACGCCGGTGGTGTGGTAGCCCGACTTGAGCAATGCGCCGTTGGTCGCGATACCGAAGCGGGTCGAGATCTCTACCGCGATCAAGTAGGCGGTCAGTAAATCTTTGCCGCTGCGATCGAGAAATTCGGCGAGCCCGAGCGCACACGGGAAGGCCGATGAACTCGGATGAACCGGGCCGCCAGGATGCGTGTCATCGTAATCGAGCCCGTGAGCGAGGATGCCGTTCATGATCACGGCGTCTTTCAGCGGCAAGGTAGCGCCCATGCCGATGACTGATACGGAGCCGCCGTCGGCCATCGCAGTAAGCCCGTTCAGCGCGCACTTTGCGAATTCAAATTTAGTGGCGGCCAGCGCAGTGCCGACGACGTCCAGAATGTGGAAGCGTGAGAAGTCGCGCAGGCGCTGGGGCAACGCGGCGTAGTCGAGGTCGTGCACAAACTGCGCGATTCTGCGCGACAGGGAAGCAGCAGGTGCTGCGCCGGCGGGTTCGTTGTTGATGGCAATCTCCAGGGTCATGGCGGGCACCGCGAATGGCGCGCAGATAATAAAGCGCAAACTTTGTAAAGCGCAAACTTTACACCAATCGTCAGTCGCGACAGTGCAGCCTTCATTAAGAAGTCTGCCTCGCCGCCGCCCCCCATTGGGGGGCGCGTAAAATAGTACACCGCAAAAAACAGGAGAGCGCATGTTGAAGCTGATTGTCGGACTCATCGCAGTAACACTTGCCGGCTGCGGTATCGACACCGCAACCACGGCAGCAACCGGTGCGGCGATCAAGCAGCGCGAAATCGAAGATGGTAAAAAGACCATGTCTCAGGTCGAGAAGAAAGTGAGCCAGTCCGTCGAACAAATGCAGCAGCGCGCGGCAACCGACGCAGACAAGTAGGCGTTGCGCCCCGTCAGAGGAGTTTCTTGATGAGCATTACTATTTCACCCGTCACGGTCGATTTCGCCGCTGAGATAGGCGATGTCAATCTGTCCCAGCGATTGGAGGCCGCAGACTTCGAAGCTATTCAGCACGCGTTCTGGAAATACGCGGTACTAATTTTTCCTGAGCAGAATCTCACGCTCGACCAGCATCTGGCCTTCTCACAGTTGTTCGGGCCCGCCGAAACCGAGCGCACGCTGGACCCGACAGCAACGCCCAGCCGTTTTACCGGCGCGTTCGCCGATATCTCGAATCTCGCCGCCGACGGCAAAATATGGGGTGAGAACAGCCGCCAGCGCATGTATAAGGCTGGCAATAAGCTCTGGCATACCGACAGCTCGTTCAAATTTCTACCCGCGCTTTGCTCTCTGCTTTACGGTCGCACTGTAGCGCCCGTCGGCGGCCATACTGAATTTGCGGATCAACGCGCAGCGTATGCCGCGCTACCCGAAGCGACGAAGCAAAAACTGCACGGGCTTGTCGCCGAGCATTGCATCGCGTACTCGCGCCGACGCAGCGGCTTTGCAGAATTCACCGAAGAAGAACAGCGGCGCCTGCCGCCGGTGCCGCAGATGCTGGTGCGCACGCTGCCGCAGAATGGGCGCAAGTCGCTGTACGTCGCCTCGCACGCCGGTAAAATATTCGGCATGACCGACGCCGAAAGCCGTGACCTCATCGACGAATTGATTGTGCACGTGACGCAGCGGCAGTTTGTTTATAGGCATCGCTGGCGCCCGAATGAACTCGTCATGTGGGACAACCGGTGCACGATGCACCGCGGCACCGACTACGACGATCTGCGCTGGGTGCGCGACATGCGGCGCGTGACGATCAGCGACGTCGCTAATTCTTGCGAGCAGGAAAGCGTGCCGCTGCCGCCAGAAGCGCTCGCGCGCCGCAGCGCTCAGCGCGTTGCCTGAATAAAAATGTTGGCGCCGCTGGTACCTAAATAAAGTTCTCAGCACCGCATCACTTGCGACGGACGCGAAAGGGAGTCAGTAAATGTTTATACGTATTGAGGTATCCGCATTAACTTTGCTCACGTGCATTAGCGCAGCAGACGCGAACGCAGCCGACAATTATCCGTCGCGGCCGATTCGCATCATCGTGCCGTCCCCGCCTGGCGGCGGCAACGACATCATGGCGCGCATTGCGGCACAGCGACTCAGCGAAGTGTGGTCAAGCCCCGTCATCGTCGACAACCGGTCGGGGGCAGGCGGTGCAATTGCGTTCGAAACCGTGGCGCGCGCCGAACCTGACGGTTACACGCTTTTGCTCGGGACTACTAACCTGACCGTGCTGCCCGATATCACGAAAGTCGCCTACGATCCGATCAAGGATTACGTGCCCGTCTCCCTAATGGCGACGGCGATGAACATTATGCTCGTGCATCCGGCGGTGGCGGCAAGCACAGTCAAAGATTTCATTGCGCTCGCCAAAGCGAAACCGGGTCAGCTTAATTACGCATCTTCGAGTGTGGCGACGTCGTCACATCTGGCGGCCGAGATGTTCTGCATGCAGGCCGGGATCAAGATGCTGCACGTGCCGTATAAAGGCGCCGGGCCGGCGCTCACCGATCTCATGGGCGGACAGGTGCAGGGAATGTTCGCGAATCCCGCGGCGTCGATCGCGCATGTGCGCTCAGGCAAGCTGCGCGCGCTCGCAGTTACCGGCGACAAGCGCTCGACGAGCATGCCTGAAGTGCCGACGCTGGCGGAGTCGGCATTACCGGGTTTCGAGGCAAGTACCTGGTGGGGCATACTCGCACCGGCAAAAACGCCGGGCGCGATTGCGATGAAACTCAACGCGGAACTGGCACGCGCGCTCTCTCAGCCGGAAGCGCTTAATCGAATTGCGGCATTAGGCGCGGACGTTGTTGGCGGCCCGCCGCAAAAGCTTGCGGATCATGTGCGCGCCGAAATTCCCAAGTGGCGCACCGTCGTGCGCGCGGCCGACATCAAGCTTTGATATTTATTTAAGAAGGTCATTGTCCTGAAATGGGCGCGCGTGCCCGGCGCGCCGAGTAAACGCGCGCCGCGAGTTAAAGTTCGCGGGCGTTAAACGTATCGCAGGATTTCACATTGCCTTGTTCAAGTCCGCGGCGCAGCCACTTGACGCGCTGGGCCGAAGTCCCGTGCGTGAATGAATCCGGCACCACGCGGCCCTGGGTCTGTTTTTGCAGCGTGTCGTCACCTATCGCGGAGGCGGCTTTAAGCGCACTTTCAATGTCGCCGGGATCGAGAAACTTTTTACTTTGCTCGGTTCGATTTGCCCACACGCCGGCAAAACAATCCGCCTGCAGTTCCAGGCGCACGGACAACGCGTTGTAGGCTTCCTGTGAAACACGACCGCGCTTGGCATCGAGTTGATCGGTGATGCCAAGCACGTTCTGTACGTGATGCCCGACTTCGTGCGCGATCACGTAAGCCTGCGCAAAATCGCCCGCGACGTTGAAGCGCTCCTTCATCAGCTGATAAAACCTGAGATCGATATACACCTTGCGGTCGCCGGGGCAGTAGAAGGGGCCGGCTGCGGCCTGGCCCATGCCGCACGCAGTCGGGAACGAACCGCTGAACAAAACTAGTTTAGGCGCCGGATAGCGGCTGCCGGAAGCGCTGAAGATGGTGCCCCATGCGTCTTCAGTCGATGCGAGCACGCGTCCTACGAAGGCTGCTCTTTCGTCGCCGGCGGGTGGGTGTGGTGCAGGTTGCCCTGATTCGACAGGCGCCTGCGAGGCGGTCGGATTGCCCTCCAGCACGCTTAAGATGACGCCTGGGTCGACGCCGAACACATAGGAACCGACCAGCGCGATTAATACGGCGCCTATGCCCATGCTGCGCCCGCCTATCATGCCGCCGCTGCTGCCGCGCATGTCTTCTACGTTGCTGCTTTCACGTTCGTTGTCGAGGCGCATGGGGAGGTCCGCTTTCGCGTGACTTTCGTAGCGAAGTATAGGCCGGGGTGCCAAGGGTGTTTGTTACCGTCCGTACAGACAGCGCATGCAGATGCGGATATCAACGCACAGCTTGAATAAGACTGAGCTGGAGGCGCTTTGACTGCCAGTTGCCTCGATCGGCTAAGTTTTGATGATTGCCACGATCACCCAAGTTCTGATGGGCGCTCCACTCTCCGCGGTCAATATTGCATTACTCCGCTCACAGTAGCTTACGCATCGGAGCGTTAACGTTGCCGGGCATCACCTTGTAACGATTTGTTACGCAACGCATGCAGCAACACACTGTTACCTTTTAGCGCTGGAATTTTCGGGCGGTCGACTCGATCATATGCATACGGGTTTACGAGCAAAGCTGCGAGGCCGAAGTATTCGACGAATTGGGATTGCACCGAATGTGAGTCGAAATTTTACGAAGGAGACAGATTATGAATAAAGTCAGAAAAATATTAGCAGCCGGCGCGTTGCTTGCAGCATCGAGCGCGCCACTTGGCGCCGCCGCGGCGGTCAACGTCGACGTAATTATCGGTTGGCCCGGTTATACGACTTATGTAGCGCCGCCACCGGCTTACTACTATCCGCCAGCCGTCTACTATAGTCCGCCTGCCGTCTACTATGCGCCGGCGCCGCGGCCGATTTACCGTCACGAGCATTGGGAACGGCGTTGGGATCGACATTCTGACCGGCACTGGGATAAGCATTCCGAGAAGCGTTGGGATCGCGAATACCGGCACGATGACCGTCGCCGCTGGTAACGCGTAACAGCGACTTGCCGGGTTGCGTCGCAGGTAATGAC
Source organism: Betaproteobacteria bacterium (assembly GCA_025360445.1). Taxonomy (GTDB): domain Bacteria; phylum Pseudomonadota; class Gammaproteobacteria; order Burkholderiales; family SG8-41; genus PALSA-1004. The sequence goes on along the minus strand of JANYCE010000082.1, from coordinate 12,950 downwards.
CGACGGGCGCCCGCCCAGACCGCGTAGTTGCGCGGCCACCGGCACCCGGCTGATGGCAAAGGAGAGCATCATGTTTACACGCACGCGACGGTTCGTAATTTCGGTACTCGCATTGCTATTGAGTGTTACCGCGGCGCATGCGCAGCAAGGCTCGCAACGCGCCCCCGCGTTCACGCAGCAGCAGATTGATCAAATCTTGGCGCCTGTCGCACTGTACCCCGACGCGCTGCTGTCACAGATTTTGATGGCGGCCACTTATCCGCGCGATGTCACCGAGGCCGCTCAATGGTCGCGTCAGAATTCCGATTTGAGCGGTGACCGTGCGGTGCGCGATGTCGAGCGCTTCGACTGGGATCCGAGCGTTAAGTCGCTCGTCGCGTTTCCGCAAATTCTTGGCATGATGGATGAGAAGTTTAATTGGACGCAGGATCTTGGCGAGGCATTTCTCGATCAGCAGGCGCAGGTCATGGACACGGTTCAATATCTGCGGCGGAAAGCCGATGTCGCCGGCAATCTTCGTTCTTCCGATGAGTTGCGCGTCGTAGTGCGGGATTCGAGCTACGTGGTCGAGTTTGCGAATCCGCAAGTTGTTTATCTGCCGTACTACAATCCGGTCGTCGTGTACGGCACCTGGTGGTGGCCGACGCATCAACCGGTTTACTGGGCGCCATGGCCGGGCTATTACACCCGCACCGGATATAGGGGCTATGCATGGGGCCCGCCCATAGCGGTTAGCCGCGGTTTCTTTTACGGTGCACCTGACTGGCGACATCGCCACATTAACATCGTGAACACGAACAACTATTACTACCGGTCGCAAAATACTCAGCGTGAGATGCCGCGCGCAGTCATCGGCGGCGCGCCGCCGGTCTGGCAGCACGACGCTGCGCGTCGTCTCGAGATGCCTCGTCGATCTGCGATCTCCGCGCAATCCGATATCCGCGTTGAGTCGAGGCCCGAATCGCGCGCGACGCGTGAACGCGAAGCTGATGCCACGCGTAACCGCAGCGCCGCCGCGCCCGCACCCGCACCCGCCGCCGCACCTGCACCCGCATCTGCGTCCGCACTTACACCCGCAAGTGCACCTGCACCTGTTCCGGCAGTGCAACCGCCGATTCGCGTTACGCCAACGCAATCGCCCGGAACATCGCCGGCACCCGCGGTCGCTGCGCCAACGGTAATTCGTACAGAGCCGACCCGCGATCCGAGTTTTGAGAGGAATCGGATTGAAGCGCGCGATGGACGCGGTGAGCGTGGTCAACGTCGCGACGGCCGGCTGGAACCGGCCAACCTTCCGCTGGATCGCGCAGTCGTCCAACCCGCTCCCGCCGCGCCAGCAGTTGCACCGGCGGTGGTAACTCAGCCGCCCGCTGGGGCGGCGGTGAAGCAGTTGCCAGTGCCACCGCCAGTGCGCGTCGCGCCTGCGCCAGTGTTAGCAACGCCAAGCGCGCCGCGTGGCGCACCGGCGCGCGAAGCGGCCGTGCGTGATCGCGAGCGGCCTGCGTTCGAGGATCGCGGCGAGCGCGGTCATCGTCCGGAAGGGCGCGAGCAGGGCAATCGCCCATCGCCACGGGAAAATGCACAGCCGGTGGCGGCACCTGCTCCTGTTGCGCGCCCGGCCCCGGCGCCTGCTCCGGCGCCCGCGATTGCGCGTGAGCCCGCGCCGCGCAGCGCGCCGGCGGCAGCCGAGCCACGGCCCGCGCCTGCCAGTGCGTCCCATACGCCTGACGGCGGCGGTCGCCGCGGCGAGCAGCGGCGTGACCAGGGAAATTCCACGGCAGCGCCCACTGACGGCACCGTCGCCGCCGCAGGCAACTCGCGGGGTAACGACAGAAACCCGCGCCATCCCTGATTGAGGAATTAACACTCCGGCATCCGGACCTGCGCCGTCACGCGCCACGCGTGATGGCGCAGAATCCCAAGTTCGGCCTGATAGTCAAGAGTGGCGAGACGGCGGTGCGGCCCAACGAGAGCGGGCCGCGGCCACCCCAGCACAACGCGGCTTTATGGCATTGCAAATCCGCCGTTGACGCTCAACACCTGACCCGTGACCCAACCGGCCTGCTCACTGGCGAGAAAGCAGATGGCGTTTGCTATATCCGCTGGCTCGCCAATGCGTCCCGTCGGGTACATCTTGAGCACGGTGGCGACGCGCCGCTGATACTTTTCTTCGCCCATGTGCGCCTGCATGCGTGCTTCGCGCTCCTGCCGCAGTTCGGTATTCGTTGCGCCGGGAGACACGACGTTCAGCGTGACACCACTTTTGCCCACCTCCTGCGCAACCGATTTCACGAGCGCAATAACGCCGGCCTTCGCTGCGGCGTAGTAAGAGAGGCGCGCCTGACCCAGACGCGCCGAGTCGGAGGCGAGGCAGACGATGCGGCCGTATTTGCGCTCCATCATTTGTGGCAGCAGCGCACGCATGCACAGCATTGGTCCGAACAGGCACACGTCGATCATCTGGCGCCAGTCCTTCAGGTCTGATTCAATAAACAGCTTGTCGTCGAGGATGGCTGCACTGCTCACGAAGACGTCCACCGGAGCGAGTTGTTTGCACACGCTTTCCACCATACCCGCAACGTCGCCTTCTGACGTGACGTCAGCTTTTATGCCCAGCGTACGCGCGCCGGTTTCCTTGGCGAGCCGCGCGGCCGATGCGTGCGCCAAATCACCATTGATATCCGCGAGCGCAACACTCGCCCCTGCGCGCGCAAACAGCGTAGCGGAGGCAAAGCCGATACCGCGGGCGCCGCCGGTGATGAGAACCGTTTTTCCGGTGAATTCGAGTTCCATGCGGATGTCTTTCTCTGCTTAAAGTCCAGGGCGGCGAAAGCGCTTGAAGTCGGGCTTTCTCTTTTCGAGGAACGCCCGTATGCCTTCCATATTCTCCTCGTTACCGTAGATTGAGGCGAGCAGCGCGCTCGCAGGAAAATACGATGAGTAGAACTCCTGGTCGGAGCCCGCGTTGAGCGCGACCTTCGCGATGCGGATGCTTTGCGGACTTTTGGTGAGGATTTCCTCGCACCATTCCGCCACGAGCTGGTCAAGCGCTTCAGGCTTGCTCACGCCATTGATGAGACCCATGTCAAGCGCCTGCTGCGCAGTGTACTGGCGGCAGCCGAACACGAGCTCACGGGCTTTGCGTTCGCCGACATAGCGGGAAAGCAGCTGACACGCGCCCCAGATGGGAATGCTGCCGACGCGCGGACCCGTTTGTCCGAAGGTGGCGGTGTCCGCAGCGAATGACATATCACAGAATAAGTGGATCTCGTTTCCGCCGCCCACGCAAAACCCGCGGATCTTGGCGATGAGCGGTTTGTCCATCATGCGCATGACCGAGGAAAGGGCAAACAGGCGCCGCATGTGAGCGCGACCAATGTCGGGGCTGCGCGTGGCCTGGTCGCTGACATCGCCACCAGAGCAGAACGCCTTGTCACCTGCGCCCGTCAACACGACAACGCCAATCGAGGGATCATCGGCCGCCCGGTGCATCGCATCTGTTAGTTCTTCATAGGTTAATGGACGAACCGCATTGCGTTTCTCCGGGCGGTTGATCGTGAGCGTGGCGATGCCGTTTCCAGCCTCATAAAGCACGTCTTCATAATTCAAGATGCGTCTCCTTTTTATGCGCCGTGGAAGGCAGGCGCCGCCGCGGGATAAATCATGGTTGTGCTTCGGGAGTGTAGTGCGTCCAATTGCCCCATTCAACTAAAATGGTACTGGTTCCGACTAATGGAACTTTACGCCGGTGTCTGAAACTGCGTTACCCTTGCCTATCTTCCTTCTTCTACCTTTGGACCTTATTGGCGCGGAAGGTGCCGTTCGGGAAGGGCGAAAGGCTGGTGCGCCAGGCGCTGAGTCACAAGTGTCGAAATCATTCCGGCGGCAGGTCATTGGGTGCAACATGAAGCACCGGTCGCTGTAAATGAGGCGCTGGTGCAATTTTTGAGCCATTCTTTTTCAGCGCGCGCTACGGAGATCGGGGTATGAGCTACGCAACGATACGGGTCAACAATGATGCAGCGGCTGCCGTCATCACGCTTGATCGGCCGGACAAACGCAATGCGATCAGCACGCAGATGATGGATGAGGTCATTGCAGCGCTCGGTGCCGCGGATCGCGACCCGGCAATCCGCGCGGTTATCCTTACAGGCGGCCCTTCCTACTTTGCCGCGGGCGCTGACTTGAACGAGGCACTGCAGGTGAAAACGGCTGAACAGGGCATGCACTACTTCAAGCGCTGGCATCGCATGAACCAATTTATCGAAGAGCTCGGGAAGCCGGTGATTGCAGCGATAGAGGGTTTCTGCATCACCGGTGGACTCGAACTTGCACTCGCCTGTGACTTGCGCGTGGCCGCTGAAGGCTCGTCCTTTGCGATTACCAGCTCGAAAATCGGCACGGTTGCTGGTGCCGGTGGTACTCAGCGCTTACCGCGCATCGTCGGCATGGCTAATGCGCTGGATATACTGTTTGCAGCCAATCCGATCGACGCGCAGGAAGCGCATCGCATCGGGCTCGTCAACCGGCTCGTTCCGCAAGGAAAGGCGCTCGAGACGGCGAAGTCGATGGTCAGGGTTTACGAGCAGCGTGCGCCGCTTAGTCTTGCGCTGGTGAAGCGCGCGGTGCACCGCGGCATGCAGATGGATCTCGCGTCGGCCATTGAATTTGAGACTTTGCTCGTGACAACGATTTACGGCACCGCAGATAAGCAGGAGGGGATTTCTGCCTTCCTCGAAAAGCGCCGTGCAGAATTCAAAGGCGAATAGGGGGTAAGAAATGGGCGTCATACGAATACTTGACTTGGTATTGCTGACGACGTCGACCGCCTTCGCAGCGGACAGTCTCGCGCAGCAGTACCCGAGCAAACCAATCCGTATGATTGTTCCATTTTCCCCCGGTGGCGGGGTCGATCTCATCGGCCGAACACTCGCGCAGAAAATGCAAGAGGCGTGGGGGCAACCGGTCATTGTCGATAACCGGGGTGGAGCAGGCGGCAATCCCGGCACCGACATGGTAGCCAAGTCGCCGCCGGACGGGTACACGTTGCTCATGGGCTACGTCGGCAATCTCGCGATCAACCCATGGCTCTTCAGGAAGTTACCGTACGACCCGGTAAAAGATTTCGTACCGGTATCGCTTACATCAACTGCGCCAAATCTGCTCGTCGCACACCCGTCGGTAACTGCCATGACAGTCAACGACCTGGTCACTCTCGCCAAAGCTAAAGCAGGCGCCCTGAGCTATGCCTCAGCCGGCGTCGGTACCGTTGGCCATATGGTGGCCGAATTGTTCAAATCAGCCACCGGCACGAACATCGTCCATATACCTTACAAGGGAAACGGTCCGGCGGTGACCGATCTTCTCGGTGGGCAGGTCCAGCTCATGTTTGGCGCACCAGGTGCGATGATCGCGTTCGTTGAGGCAAAGCGCGTCAAGGCGATAGCGGTCACTGGCCAAAAGCGGTCGCCCGAGCTGCCCGATACACCGACCTTCGCGGAATCGGGATTCCCGAAGGTGGAGGCCTATGGGTGGTATGGGGTGCTCGCCCCCGCGGGCACGCCGAGGACGGTCGTGGATGCAGTGAATAAGCAGATTGTACGTATCATGGGTCTGCCGGATGTCAGGGAGCGCTTGGTGACGCATGGCTATACACCGACTAGCAGCACGCCTGAGGAGTTTGCGCAGCTCATCAAGTCGGACCTCGTGAAGTGGCGCGACGTCGTGAAAGCATCGGGCGCCACCGCGGAGTAGCGCCGCTTTGCGCTACCGCCATAATTTACGCAACCAGATTCACCCCATCGCTTTTCAATCGACGAGAGGAATGATATGAACGAAACAAGGACTCTGGCCAATTGGGTCTCAAGTCTGAAATACGAGGACATCCCCGAGAACGTCCGCGAAGCTGCCCGTCAATTCATACTCGATAATCTCGGCTGCCAGATCGCCGGTGCGACATTGCCCTGGAGCCAAAGCTACTACGACGTGATCCGTCGAACGCGCTCTGGCACGCACTCCACCGTCGCTTACTTCGGCGACAAACTCTCGCCTGACGACGCGGCCTTCGTGAATAGCGCATTCAATCACGCCAACGAAACGGACGACACTCACCTGAAAAGCCCGACCCACCCAGGCGGCATCGCCGTGCCGGCCGCGTTGGCGATGGCCGAGTACGCGAAGGCCGACGGTGAAAAATTTCTGGTTGCGGTGGTTGCCGCTTACGAGATCCAGATCCGAATCTCGTGGGCATGTTCGCCATTTCTAATCTATCGCGGCCATCATCCGCCGGTCGGGGTCGGCCCGTTCGGGGCTGCCTCCGCGTCCGCAGTGCTCATGGGTTTTAACGCTGAAAAGACCCTCAATGCTCTTGCCATCGCAGGCAGCCACTCCGCTGGACTTATCGAGTACACCAAGACCGGTGGATCGGTGAAACGTATTCACAGTGCGATTCCTACCCAAGCGGGTGTGCGAGCGGCGCTGTTTGCCGAAGCCGGTATCACTGGACCGTCCTCGATACTCGAAGGAGAAAAAGGTTTCTGCAAGGTTTTTGCGGGCGAGTACGATCTGAACCGCCTGACCGACGGACTCGGTACGCATTACCACATGCTCGACAACGCGCTGAAGCCGTATTCATGCTGTCATCTCATTCACGCCGCGTTCGACGCCCTTGATCTGGTGCGGGACAAGGAGCCGCTGCTCCCCGAGCAGGTTAAGTCGATCAAGGTTTACACGAACAGCGAGCCTATCCTGAGCCACATCGGTTCCATCATCGAGCCGGACGACATTCTCGGCGCACAGTTCAGCCTGCCGTTCTCGCTCGCGATGCGCCTGCATCATGGCGGGCGCGGCGTGAACGGCGGCAATGGTTTCTGGGATTACCCGAAGATCAACTTAAAGGATTCGAAGCTGCTGGAAACTGCGCGAAAGGTGAAATGCGTAGTCGCCACCAACAACGAATGGGAGCGCGTGGACAAGGGCGCCGGCATTGAAATCGAGACAATGGACGGGCGCCACATCAAGCAGATCGTGCCGTTCTCGAAAGGGCTGCCGGAAAACCCCTTGACCAAGGAAGAAGTACGCGAGAAGTTCCATTCGTTGGTCGATACTGTGCTACCGAGCGGACGCGCGAGCGAGATAGTTGCTACGGTCGACGCGGTACAGAACATCGGGAACATCGACGACCTCGTGAAACTGCTGGTCGTGCCGCCAGCCAAGCGTCTGACCTCCGTAGCGGGGGGCAAGCGCTGATTTTTGAGGCGGCAGGTAAGCATACCCCTGCTTTCCCGCCGCCATTCCTGTACCTGCAATGAAACTATTGAGAGCGCCGTGAACGTATTGAGCGAAACAGCCGCGCTCAGCGATCTACTCGTCGTCGAAGTCGGCGAACGTCTGGGCGCTGGCGCTTGCGGATCCTTGCTCGCCCAACTTGGCGCTGAGGTGGTGCTCGTGGAGCCGGCGCAGGCCAGCTCGCAATGGAAATGGCGCAATCGTGGAGCTATCGCGGCGGGTAAGCGCAGCATCTGCTGCAGCGGTGACGACGACGAACTACTGCGTGCACTGCTCCAGCGGGCGGACGTAGTGCTGGTGTCAAGCGACGTGTGCCGTGCGCCAACCTGGCCGCGCAATGACCGGCAAATCGTGTGCGATGTGACGGCGTTCGGCAACTCCGGCCCTTTGCGCGGCCGTCCCTATAGTGACGGGCTGGTACAGGCGATTTCCGGCGTAGCCGATACAACAGGGGACCCCGCCGGGCCGCCAACGCTCGTCGGCTTGGCCGTTGTCGAATTTTCCGCGGGTATCTATGCTGCGACGGCCGTCATTGCGGCTCTGCGCGTGCGTACGCTTTCAGGCAGCGGGCAGGACATAGACATTGCGCTGTTCGATTGCGCGGTCAGTGCCCTCTCCACGTTTCTGCCGTTTCCGGTCAGCGGCAAGGCGGTTACACGTGCCGGCAACAAGCACTCGCTCGCCGCCCCGTGGAACGCCTACCCCGCAGCCGACGGCTGGGTACTGATTTGCACCGCGACGGATGACCAATGGGCACGTTTATGCATGACAATCGGACGGCTAGAACTCGCGCGCGCGGCAGGTTACGCCACCAACTCTCAGCGCGTTGCCAATGCGGGCAGCGTCGATTCACAGCTCGAGCGATGGACGCGCGAACGCAGCGTGGACGAGTGCGTCCACAGCCTTGGTGCAACCGGCATCGCCTGCGGACCCATATTAAAGGTATCCCAGCTCGATACTCACGAGAACCTGCTGCATCGGGGGATGATCACGCGAGTGCGGGATGCGGCAACCGGTTTTGAGGTGACTTTGCCAGGCTCGCCCTTGAAGGCAGAGGTCACTCCGGGACGCGCTGCGCCGTCCATACCCAGGCCAGACAGCGATCGCGCAGCCTTGGTAGAGATGCTGGCGTCCAAGCGGATTGGAAATGACGACGCAACGCGCGCCGGCGAAGTGCAGGAAGGTGCTTACGCTGGTTTGCGTGTCGTGGAGATTGGCCAATACACGACCGCACCGCTGGTTGCGCGGCAACTGGCAGCACTGGGAGCGGAGGTGATTAAATTAGAGCCTCCCGGCGGTGAGGGTTCACGCTATTGGCCGCCCCATCAGGGGGACCAGGGCTATTTCTTTACGTTCAGCAATAGTGACAAGCGCAGCGTCGTGCTTGATCTAAGGAGCGATGTCGACAAGCGGCGGTTTCGCGCATTGCTGCGGACGGCGGATGTGCTCGTCGAAAATCTCAAGCCCGGCGCGCTGGCACGCCTGGGCTTCAGCACCACTGAGCTTAGAAGCATCAATCCGCGTCTTGTGTATTGCGCCATTTCAGGCTTCGGTCTGAACTCGACGTATCCTGGTCGTCCCGCCTTCGATACGGTAGTGCAGGCGATGTGCGGCTTCATGGATCTCACGCGAGCGAACGGCACGCCGATGAAGTCCGGCATCTCCGCCGCGGACATCATGGGGGGCGAACTCGCGTTGCTCGCGATTGTTGCTGCGCTGGCCTATCGCGAGCGCAGCGGGGCAGGACAAGCCATCGACATTTCGATGCAGGATGCCGGCGTTTGGGCAACTCAGATGGAATGGCACTCGCCGCCCGCCGCTGCACGCACTGTCATTGTCGGATGCAAAGATGGTTTTCTCGCGGTGGACGGAAATTCAAAAACACTCGATCAATGGCTGATGGGGCACGCGATCAATGAAGTGCCGGCGCCGCTGACAACGTTAGCGCGCGAGGATCTTTCAGCAAGCGCTGCACGACATGGGCTTACGGTAGCGCCGGTAAATAGCGTGGGCGACTTACTGCAGCATCCGCAGGTGGTGGCGCGCGAATTGGTGCTGTATGGCCAGTCGGAGGACGGCGTGCGCTGGCCTCTGCTCAATTCGCCGCTGCGCCTTGCGCGGACGCCGCCCGCGGTCCGGCGTCCGATCGGCAAGCTTGGTGAGGCAAACGAGGAGATCCTCGCTGGTCTCGAGTAGTGACGACGTCGGGTATACGACGAAAGTAGTCATGCAAGAAAAAGTCAGGAGGAGTGATGATGATAAGAACGCTTTTGTTGTGTTTGATGTGGGTAGTTTCTGTTTCAGGCTCTTACGCGCAGGGATACCCCGCCAAACCGATCCGCTTTATCGTACCGTTTTCGCCTGGCGGCGGCACCGACCTGCTCGCCCGCACACTCGCCGCTAAAATTTCAGAACCGCTCGGCCAGCAGGTGGTGGTCGAGAACCGGCCGGGCGCGCAGGGCAACATCGGCACCGCGCTCGCTGCGAAGTCAGCCCCCGACGGCTACACGATAGCGCTGTCTTATGTGGGCACTTTTGCGATCAATCCAGCGCTTTACAAGAACGTGGGATATGACCCGCTCAAGGATTTCTCGCACATTACACTGGCCACTGTGCAGCCCTACGTAGTTGTCGTGAACCCAGGCGTCCCGGCAAAGAATCTCAAGGAACTTGCAGCGCTCGCCAGAACCCGCGCTGACCGCCTGACATTTGGGTCGAGCGCGGCGGCCGGTCAGATGGCCGGAGAACTGTTCAAACTCCTGACAAAATCAAAAATGATACATGTGCCTTATAAAGGCGCCGGCCCGGCGGCGATCGACCTTATGGGCGGACACATCGACCTCATGTTCTCAACTCCAACTGGCGCCGTGCCGCACGTGAAATCCGGCAGAATCCGTGCGCTTGCTGTAACTGCGCCGACGCGCTTAAGCGCACTGCCGGAAGTCCTTACTTCAAAAGAGTCCGGGTTCCCTGAATTTGAGATTAGCGGTTGGTACGGAGTGACCTTGCCGGTGAATACGCCTCGGGAAATCGTAATGCGTCTGAACAGCGAGATTACTCGCGCGCTCAACTCAAACGATGTGCGTGAACGCCTCTCTATGGATGGGCTGGAACCGAAGACTAATAGTCCGGATGAAATGACTGCATTCGCCAGATCCGAGTTCGATCGCTGGAGCAAAGTCGTGCAAGCGTCCGGAACAAAAGCAGAGTGACCCGACGACGCTTCGAAGTCGAAATAGTCGAACAGGACTGTATGGGTAAGCCGTCGGGTCGGCCACCGCTGGAAAGCGGCACAAAAAAACCCTACACTGCGCTGTCATTCGACAAAGTTCGTACCGAGGAAAACCCATGCGTCGCATTGCACTTCTCGCCACGGTAACCACAGTTATCTTCGCCAGCGGTTTTAGCCTCACTGGAAATGCGCAGACCTGGCCCGCCAGGCCAATTCGCATGATCAACGCCTATGCGCCGGGCGGGGCGAGCGATGTCGTCGCGCGTGCATTTGCGGCGAAGCTCACTGAGTCTCTCGGACAGCAGGTGACGGTTGATCCGCGCGTCGGCGCCGGCGGCAACATCGCCGCGGAATTAGCCGCGCGCAGCCCGGCTGACGGATACACCCTGCTGATGGCGACGTTTTTTCTGGCGACCAATCAAAGCCTTTACAGCAAATTAAGCTGGGACCCGCAAAAGGATTTCGCGCCGATATCGATGCTGACCGCCGCTCCGCTGATTTTGTGTGTACACCCGTCGCTGCCGGTGAAGAACACCCACGAGTTGATCGCGCTGGCGAAAAAACAACCGGGCGAACTCGATTACCCGTCGGCGGGCAATGGCTCGTCGATGCACCTTGCGAGCGAATTGTTCAACATGATGGCGGGCATCAAAGCTGCGCACGTGCCCTACAAGGGCTCCGGCCCGGGCGTGCTCGACCTGATCAGCGGGCGGCTGCACTTCATGTTGAATCCCATGCCGGAACCTATGCCGTTCATCAAGGCCGGCAAACTGCGCGGGCTTGCCACCTCCACGCTCAAGCCGATTTCGACGCTGCCTGATTTGCCGCCGGTCGCCGATGCATTGCCGGGGTACGAAGTATTGACGTGGCAGGGACTTGTCGCGCCGGCCGGCACGCCAGTGGAAATCATTAGTCGCCTGAATGCCGAACTCATCAAGGCGCTTAAAAACCCGGAGTTTGAATCGCGCATGCGCGGCATGGGCCTCGAACTTTACGGCACCACGCCGCAGCACTTTACGCAGTTCATCAAGGACGAGAATACGAAGTGGGCCAAGGTCATCAAGGCCACCGGCGCGCGCATCGATTAGTCAGCGGCGCGACTCGTTAAAATAATATGAACCAACAGAAAGCCCTCAATGGCCAGCCTTAGTTTCGATCACGTGCATGTCATCAGCAAGGAGCCGCAGGCGGCGGCGAACTGGTACGCCGACAATCTCGGCGGCACGATTACGAAGAGCGCGACGGTGCATGACGCGCCGCAAATTTACGTGTCGTTCGGCGAAGCATTTATCATCGTGCGCGGCCAGCGGCCCGGCGAACTCGCGAAGGACAAGCCGAGTCTTGAATGGGGCGCCGATCATTTCGGCTTCCAGGTCAAAGGCGATTTCGACACGTTCTGCGCGGGCCTGCGCACCAAGGGCGTGAAATTCAGCATGGAGCCGACCGACATCAATCCATCAACGCGCATCGCGTTCGTCGATGCACCGGATGGCGTCAGCGTTGAGTTGCTCAGTCGGAAGGCGGCTTAGAAATATTCCCTCTTGCAAAGCGGGGCAGGGCCAGGGAGGGGGCAGCGAATTATCTGGATTCCGGCTGTCGCCGGAAAGACGGGCGTAATGCGGTTTCGGGATTATTGATCGATCTTGATCCCCGAGGTCTTGATGACCTTACCCCACTTGATGGTTTCTTCGCGCATAAAAGTGGCGAGTTCTTCGGGCGTGGACGACACGGCATTCGCCCCCTGGCTCGCGAACCGCTGTTTGGTGTCGGCGGATTGCAGCACCGTCACGAGCGCTGCATGCAGTTTGGCGACGACATCTTTGGGCGTCGCCGCCGCAACGACGATTCCGTACCAGTTGTCGGCATTCACCGACGGATAACCGGCCTCCGCCATCGTCGGCACATTCGGCAGCGGCGCCGCTCGTTTCGCGGTCGCAATCGCGAGCGCACGTAGCTTGCCGCCCTGCACATGCGGCAGCAGCACCGGCAGGTCGAGTATCGTTGCCTGCACATGGCCGCCAAGCAGATCGATGACGGCAGGCGCCGCGCCCTTATAAGGCACATGCAATATATTTGCGCCCGACGCGATCTTGAACGACTCCATCGCGAGGTTCGGCATGTTGCCGTTACCGGTCGAGCCATAGCTCAACTGGCCCGGCTTTGATTTGGCGAGCGCCACCAGTTCCTTCGCTGTTTTTACCGGCAGCGCCGGATGCACGACCAGCATTTCCGGCACGGTGACGGCGAGCATCACGGGCACAAAATCGCGGTTGAGGTCATACGGCAGCTTGTCATACAGGTTTGCATAGAACGCGAGCACAGCGCTGCTCGCGAGGTAAACCGAGTAGCCGTCCGCCGGCGCCTTCGCGACGTTTTCCGTAGCGACGATGCCGCCCGCGCCCGCCCGATTGTCGACCACTACTTGTTGGCC
>JANYCE010000065.1 GCA_025360445.1 Betaproteobacteria bacterium | reverse complement strand
TACGCATAGCACGGCGAAATATGCTGCATCGAATCGATCAGCACCGGCTCGAACGCGCGCCGCCGCCAGATGTTGCCGCTCGCCGACAGCGCGCCGAATGTATTGCCGTGATAACTCTGGCGCCGCGCGATCACATACTTGCGCTGGCCTTCCCCGCTCTCGACGAAATACTGGCGGGTCAGTTTCAATGCCGCTTCGACGGATTCCGAGCCGCCGCAGGTAAACCACACCTTGGTGAGTTCGCCGGGCGCATCTTTCACGAGATTGTCCGCGAGCTGCTCCGCGGCTTCGGTGGTGAAGAAACGCGAATGCGCGAATGCAAGGGCATCGGTTTGCGCGTGAATCGCCGCGCGCACCGCCTGATTGCTGTGGCCAAGGCACGACACCGCCGCGCCCGACGATGCATCGATGTAACGCTTGCCGGCGGCGTCGATCAAATACGGGCCGTCGCCGGCCACCGCGACGGGCAGCGCGTAATCGAGATTTTCGCGATAAAGAATGTGTGACATGGCGCCCGCCCCGTAAGTTTTGACTTAAAACGCACCATACCGCCATCGCAGCGGGTTCGTCCAGTCGCTCATCTGCTTGACCGCCGCCGCTGCAGCGACTTACGCTCAGCCGCTGCACGCCGAAATCACATGGGAGGACATACGCTATGCCTTACGCAAGCGCACGCGACGGAACCAAACTTTATTTCGAGGAAGCCGGCCGCGGCACGCCGATCGTGTTCGTGCATGAATTTTCGGGCGACCATCGAAGCTGGGAAGCCCAGATGCGCCATTTCGCCCGGCGCTACCGCTGCATAGTTTTCAACACGCGCGGCTATCCGCCGTCTGACGTGCCGAACGCGCGCGCCAAATATTCGCAGGCGATCGTGATCGATGATGTTGCCGCGGTCATGCAACATCTTGAATTGCGCAAGGCGCATATTGTCGGCTGCTCGATGGGCGCGCGTACTGCGCTCGGCTTTGCCCTTACGTATCCCGCGCGCTGCTGGTCAGTGACCACCGTCGGCGCGGGCGCCGGCTCCAATCCTGCGACGCGCGCGGCTTTTCTGCGTAATACCGAAGCCAACGCGCAACGCTTCCTGACGCTCGGCGTACCGGCCACGTTGCGCAGCGGCGGCGCCGCTCCCGGCCGCATTCCGCAAATGAACAAGGATCCGCGCGGCTTTGCGGAATTTCGCCGCTGGCAGATGGAGCACTCGGCGACTGGACTCGCCAATACGCAGCGCGGCGTGCAGTTGAAACGCGCGACGATTTTCGAACTCGGCGGTGCGCTAAAAAAAATGAAAGTGCCGCTGTTCGTGGTGAGCGGCGATGAGGACGACAATTGCGTTGCGCCGGCGCTCTTCATGAAAAGCCAGTGTATGGCGGCGCGTCTGTGGATATGCCCGGCGACGGGGCACACCGTAAATACCGAAGAGCCCGACTTGTTTAATCAGATGCTCGGCGATTTTTTGGGACAGGTGGATAGCGGGCGGTGGAGGGCGCGGGACCCGCGGTCGGTTGTTAGATAGCTGCGGACGCAGCTATCTTTTGTCGGCCGTAGCCGGCACTTTCGCCGGGGGCAGCCCGGACTCGGGCTCTCGAAGAGTGGAGCGGGTACCTATGTCTTGGAACTCGAGTGTGACCGATGTCAATGAAGCCGCAGGTTGCCGCCGTTAGCGCGCCGCATCCTCAATCAACTCTCGAATGCGAGTGACACCCGCACGCGCCACCTCCTCCGGTGGCCTTGCCCACAACGCCGGGTTCGGCGCTTCGTAATTGATATACCGCTCGTAACCTTTTTCCATCAGCAGCCGCAAAACCTCGCGCCACTGCACAACACCTTCACCGGGCGGCCGCCGGTCGAGCGCAGTGGCAGTTGTGACGAGGGGTCCCGCCGGCACGTCGCTAAACTGGAACGCGATGATCTCTTTGGCCGGTACGTCTTCGAATGCGCGGCCGCCATCGCCGACGCACTGCGCATGGTACGTGTCGATCAACAGGCCACCATTCGGCTTATCGGCAAGCGCAACGATTTCGCGCGCGACCGCGAGCCGGTTGATGACCGGATGGCGAGAGCCGAACTCCAGCGCACATAGCAGTCCGTGCTTTTGCGCGATGTCGCAGCCGGCGGCGAAATTGCGCGCTGCGTCTTTCACATTGGTCGCCGGATTGCTACCCGGCGCGACCATCATGACTTCGCAATCGAGCGCCGCCGCTCGCGTGCACATGACCTCCATCGATGCCAAAAGCCGCCGCTGTTCATCGCCCTGCGCGAAGAGCAAGCCTGTTTCGAGGCCGACACACGAAACGACTAGGCCGCTCGCGCGGATCATCGCCAGGATCTCGACGTTGCTCATGCCGGCGTCCATACAACGGGTGAAGTCGGTGTGTCGCAGCTCGACGGCGTTGTAACCGACGTCGCGCGCGATGCGCAGCACTTCGGGAAGCGGCGTCGTGTCGAGCGTCCAGGTGTGAAGGCCGACGCGATTAATCAGGTTGGGTGAGAGCATGCTGGCGAAGAGAATGCCCTAAAACGGTCGGAGTTTTTATTCTACTCTTTGCCCGGTTCGATTCGCCACCCGCTGGCGGCGCGTTTCATTATTTGCTTTTGCTGAACTTTGACTCTACCCAACTCCGGTCTTCTTTCAGGAGTGTCTTGGCGCGAGCATGTTCCTCCTGGTCCAAAAAAGGAGTTTCGCGGAAACGATATTCGATAGTCGCCAAAGAAAGAATCGACTGCCGAAGCCCTTCGCGAATCCATTGTCGATCCTTGGCTTCGCCGCGCGCATATTTGGAGACTGCAGCATCATTGGGTTCAAGGAACTTCACATGAACACCAGACGGCAATATCAAGGGGATCATGCGGCTTTCCCAGCCGTCCGGAAGGGTGGGCAATTCGGGGGACACAGCGTCGTAGTAGTACCCATGCTTACGTTCGAACGCCGAGCCTTGTCCCCATAGTCTTCCTAATTCATCTGTCAATTTGGGGTCATGCTCAGGATAAGCGTCGACATCGATCGATGTGAGCATTTGGCTTGGGGCAATGCGCTCTTGAGTAAGTCCCAATACGCTCAGGCTTCCGACAATAACGAAATCATCCACGCCTTTTGCGTGCGAGATTTCACTCAACAACGTATCAAGCTGTTCTAAGTTCACTTTTTCGCGCGATCAGTGATCCGAAGGGAGTATTTTGAAAAAGAGCAAGTTCCCATTTTGTATCCAGTTGAGATAATGCTTTTCCTACCTCGCGTGCCGATCCGCGCAGCACCTCTTTCCATCTTTTAATATAAAAAGGGCTGCAAGTTTCGTTTCGTTCCCAAACGTCCACCATCCTTCTTGCTTCGATAATTGCTTTTGCCATAGAAGGAGCGCCTTGCAATAAATCCAATGCAATCCGACGATGAGCGCTTTGCAACGCTCGCACTCGGAAAGCGTTTTGAAATCTAGCCTGTTTACGCCGGGTAATAATACTTGGCTCCGAGACCGGTTCGATTTCTACCCCCAAGATTTTTGCCACGGCTAAAACCTTTGACACACGTACATCAGCGCCACTTTCAAGATGTACGAGAGTAGAGCGACCAATTCCCGCTCTCTTGGCCACGTCCACTTGCGACAGGCCTTTATCTATCCGTAGCTTTTTAAGCGCCAGGCCGATTTTGTGTGCATTTTGAGTCATGTATCACATAATACACAAATAACGTCGATACCCGAGACTTCTGACTGGAATGAAAATTTCACACCAAATCGCGTTCGATACGAGCGATAGGTCTGCAGTGATTTTTATTCCACAGGCTTACCGACCGTCGAGCTGCTGCGCGTGCAGGAACAAAGACAATTGATCCGCGACGGCGACGTTGTTCAAATCGGAAAACATAAAATGCGAATTTCCGTATAAACCTGCGTCCGGCAAATGCAGCACGCTCGCGCGACCGCCCTGCTTGTTAAGCGCATCGACAAACATCGGTGACGTCACCACCTGCGCGCGCCGTCCGTCGGCGACGAGATCGGGTATCGGCTGCTTCGGAATGTTGTCGCCGTAGACGACCTGGATCGGCACCTGCGCGAGCTTCGCGAATTCGGCCGTTGTCACTGCAGTCCCCGAAGGCTGGCTACCTTTGAAGAGCGGAATCGCGGCCGGCACCTGGCCTTGTGGAAATACGAAGCCGGGTTCGTATGAGACGATGCCTTTTACGTTCGCTGAACGCGCGCCGGCGAGCCAGCCGAAAAGGCCCGACTGCGAATGCGTAACCACGATCGCGGGGCCGATCTTG
>JANYCE010000055.1 GCA_025360445.1 Betaproteobacteria bacterium | reverse complement strand
CGGCGTGCAGCACGTGTATCACGCGCCGGTGTGGCTCGCACGCTGGCCGTCGGCCGACCGGCGCACGCGTATGGTGTTCATCGGGCGCAGGCTGCGTGAATCATGGGTGCGCAGGCTGATTGATTTTATTGATGTTGAAGTGGCTGAGGAAAATGCGCGGCGGAGTGCAGCCGCTATGGTCTGAGACGCTAGTCGCGAGCGGCTTCGATTCGCGTTTTTCAGTTGCTGCAAAGGATTCAATCTCAATACCTCTCTGTCGGTGAATTGATGAGGGGTGCGCAGAAGCCGGCGTTTTCGGCTTCATGGCAAAATACCGAAAAATCCAACAGAAAGAATTGCATGTCAGCACAAACCAGTCCTCAAGCCACCACTGCGCAAAAGCCTGCGCCGTACGAAGACCGCACTATCGAAGTCGCCGGTCTTAACCTCCACTATCAGGATTACGGCAGCGCGGGTAAACGACCAATGCTTTGCGTGCACGGCGGCGCGGCGAGCGGGCATTGGTTCGACTTCGTCGCCGACGACTTTAGCGGCGAGCATCATGTGATGTCGATTGATCAACGCGGCCACGGCGACAGTCAGTGGGCAGCATCGCTCGATTACACCTATGAGCGCTACGCAGCCGATCTGGATGAATTTGCCACCCGACTCGATTTGCGTGACTTCGTATTGATCGGACATTCGATGGGCGGCGCGGTGGCGCTCACCTATGCAGCGCTGCATCCGGGGCGTCTCGCGCGCCTCATCATCGTTGACACGTCTTTGCACTTGCCGCCCGAGCGCATCGCCAAACTGCGCGAAGTCGGCACGCGGCCCGGCCGCACCGATGCGACGCGCGAAGAATTCATCACGCGTTTTCGTCTGCGGCCGGCTGATTCAAACGCCACGCCCGAAGTGCTGCGTCATCTCGCGACCTGCGCCGTGAAAGAGTATCCCGACGGGACCTGGGGCCACAAGTTCGACCGCAATGTCTACGCCGTGCGAGAAAGTGTCGATGGGCTGCCGCTCTGGAGCAAAATCAAGATACCGTCGCTGATCGTCAAAGGCGGACGCAGTCCGCGCATTACACCGGAAATTTTTGCTGAAGTACAAAAGCGCTGCCCGCAGGCGGAATTGGCCGAAGTCGCCGGTGCGGATCATCATGTGACGCTCGACAATCCCGCGGGATTTACGCGGGCGGTGAATGCGTTTCTGGCAAGACACAAAGCTTAGAGCATTTGGGCCGCAGATAAACGCGGATGAACGCAGATAGTTCACAGGCGTTTGGTTTCATCCGCGTTTATCTGCGGCAAAATGTTTTGGAAGGTTTAGATGACTAAACGCAGATCGTGGCTTCTGGTGCCGGCGTCCAAGCCTGAGCACATCGCGCGCGCGGCCAAGTCAGGCGCCGATGTCGTGGTGCTTGACTTGGCGGAGCTCGTCGTTGAGGCCGACCGCGAAGCCGCGCGCGCGGCGTTCGCGGATTCACTGCGCACCGCCAGCGCGGGCGGCGCCGAGATATTCGCACAGGTTGATCCGACTGCGCTGCACGACGATCTCGGCGCATGCGTACATGCCGGTCTCGCCGGCATTGTGATTACGCGTGCGGAATCCGCCGGCGAGATCACCGAAGCCGCTGCGTTGTTAAGCCGTCTCGAGCGCGAGCGCGGCATTGCTGCGGGCACCGTGCAGATCGTGGCCGCGCTCGAAACGGCGCGCGGCAATCACGCGGCCTATGAAATCGCTTCTGCAAGTCCGCGGGTGGTGGCGCTCACGCTCGGCCGCGCTGATCTCATCATGGATTTACGTGCCGAGCCGTCGGATGAAATTCACTTGCTTGCCTTTTTGATGCAGCGGCTGATCATCGTCGCCAGAGCTGCGCGCGTGACGCCGCTGGGCGCCTGGTGGCGCGCGCCGGACCGTGGCCTCTATGCAACCGCCGACAACACCTACGCGGCAGGCCACCGCGGCCGCGCAATTGGGTTCAAGGGCGCGTTATGCCTGGTCGAGCAGCAGGTCGCGGCGCTCAACCGCGCTTACGGTTAACGGCAATGACCATGCATAAACAAACCGTTCGGCGCTCGGGATTGACCATGCCGGTCGTCACGCCGCGCTTCGTCGACAATGCGTGGCGGCGCGGCTGCGATTTTATCGTGATCGATCTCGAGGACTCGGTCCCGCAGCACCTGAAGGCGCATGCGCGCACGCTGATCAAGGACGCGATAGCCAACGTTTCGAAAGGCGGCGCCGAGGCGTTCACGCGCATCAACCACGACACCGTGGAAGCGGATCTCGAGG
>JANYCE010000029.1 GCA_025360445.1 Betaproteobacteria bacterium | reverse complement strand
AGCGTAAACACGCGCCGCTTCAACTGCTCTTTCTTGATGCCATCCAGTGCGCTATTCTTCTGTACTGCTTTCATGAGTTCGCTTTCGTTTAAGTCCTCAACGAGAAGCTTACAAGATCACTCTGTTTTCATCGGGGCCGAGGGTTTGCGTTTGCCCGTAAGGCGTGTAGCTGTAGAAGTTCTGGATCGATTGGTCGTCTTGCGCTTGCGCAATCACGCTGCCGAGTGCGTCAGTCAGATAAGTGCGCGTGCCGGCCTGCGTGTAGCGCGCGAGCACTTCGTCGATGGCGAGTCCGGTCAAGAGTGTTGCGCTCAATTGGCCGCTCGCGATTTCGCCGATCGCTTGCGGGCCGTCGTAGACGAATTGAATCGTGGTGCCGTTGATGGTCTTGCCGACGCGTCGACCCTGCGCGTCGTAGGCGAAGCTCGCGGCGAGTCCCGGTGCGGCGATCTGGCTCAAGCGGTTGCGGCTGTCCCAGGTGTAGGTGGTCGTGCCGCTGGTGGCGCCCTGCTTTTGCACGAGGTTGCCGTTGTCGTCGTAAGTCAGGGTGAAGGTTTCACCGGTTGCCGTCAGCGTAAACGTCGTCATGCGGTTGGCGGTGTCGTAGGTTGCGGCAAACGGCGTCTCCTGCACGCTGGGGTTTGCACTCGTCTTGCTCGTGCGCTGGCCGTTGGCGTCGTACGTGTAGAGGATGTTGTCAATGACGGTGGTGTCGGGTTTGCGGTAGAGGATGCTCGTGATGCGGTCGGCGTTGTCGTAGGTGTAGCGCTGTGCGATGCCGTCGGGGAGGGTTGTGCTCAGGAGGCGGCTGGCGGTGTCCCAGGCGTAGGTCGTGATCTGGTTGCGATACGTGATCGTCGCGATGCGGTCAGCGTTGTCCCAGGTGTAGATCGTCGGGTCGGCGCCGTTGACGGTGCGTGATGTGATGCGATCGAGCGTGTCGTAGGTGTAGCCAAGATCGTAGCGGCCGGCCGCTGACTCGGTGGTCGCCTTGACGACGCGGTCTACAGTATCGTAGCTATAGGTGGTGGCGTTGTCGGGTTCGCGGATTTCCGCGAGACGCCCCACCGCGTCGTAGGTGCGCGTCTGGGTTATGCCGCCCGGGTAGTTGATTTGCGTGAGCCGGTTGTTGCGATCGTAGCTGTAGGTCATGACCTGCCCCTTGCGATCGGTCATGCTCACCCGATTGCCGGCGCCGTCGAACTGGTTCAACGTGCTCTTCGCCTTCGCATCGGTCACTTGCGTGGGCCGGTAGCGATTGTCGTATGCATACGATTCAATCGTATTGTTGAGTGGATTCGTCACGCTCGCGAGGTTGCGCTTGGGGTCGTACCCGAACTGGGTGACCCCCTGATTCGCATCGGTGACTTTTGTGATCTGGTCGATCGCGTTGAATTCGGTGAGCGTGTCAAACCCCAGCGGATCGGTTGATTTGGTAATTCGGCCAACGAGATCCGGCGTCATCTCCATCGCGTTACCGAGCGGATCGGTGACTTTGACGAGATCGCCCGCGGGACTATAAACGAGCGTTGTCGTGCGGTTACCCGGAACTGTAATGGATTGCAGTTGGCCTTGCGCCGTGTAGGCGTAAGTCGTGGTGTTGCCCAGCGGATCGATTGTCTGCAGAAGATTACCCGTTGTCGCGTCGTAAACCATGCGTCTTGTCACCGGCGTGCTCGCACCGAGGTAGCGCGTGACGGACGTTGCCTTGTTGAATACCGGTTCGTACACGGTGTCAATGAGGCGCCCGAGCGGGTCGATCGCTTGCGTGCGATTGCCGTTCGCGTCGTAGCGGTATTGCGTGGTGCGTCCCAGGACATCGGTTTGTTGTATGACGCGATTACTCGGCTCGCGCACGTAAGCCATCGCCTGCCCTTGGGCATCAGTCTGCTGCGTTCCCAAGCCGTTGCCGTTAAATCGCTGAGTAGTGGACTTGCCGTTTGCATCCACGAATGTTGTTGCAGTGATCCTGCCGCCCGTGATGCGCCAGCCTGAATTGAAGTTGTCCCATGAATCGAGGGTGGGACAATTCGCCGTGCATTGCACCGCCGGGTTCGAGATGTGCGTCACGCACGCGCCCGTGACGGTGTAGCCGAAGCGGTTCTCTGCCCCGTCCTCAAGCGTTTCCCGTAACACCCTTCGTCCCGGACCGTAAAACAGTGTTTGCATCGCACTTTGACCTGGACGCTGAATGGTCTTCAACCTCACGCCACCCGGCACGCTGCCGCATGCAGCCGTCGGCGCGAATTCCGTATCATCGACGTAGGTGTAATTTGTTATTCCGCCATCCGGTTGTGTCACGCTGCTGATACGATTCTGGGCGTTGTAGGTGTAGTTAACTGTGCGGCCCAATGCATCGCGCACCTGACTGGCGCCCGCGCCAACGCCAGCACCGTAGCTGAAACTGAGACTGCGCTGTCCGCCTTGCACATTCTGAATCCTGCCGCTTGAATCGCGGCTGATCAGCAGGCTGTTGCTATTGGTATCGCGCTGCTCGGTCAGTATGTTGAAACCGATATTCCCGACGGGACTGAATATCCACAAGCGTCCGTCTTTGTGCTTCAACTGCCAGCTATTACCGACCTGCCGCAGGATCGCGCCATAGAAGCGCGTATCGTTCGACACGGTGAAATTGCCGAGGCCGTCTGGCGTAAAGTCTACGCGGCTGTTACCGGGCATCACGACGCGCGCAAGGCTCGCGCTGATCGGCATGAGCCCTATGTCGTAACTGGGCGTCCAGCCCAACCCGGTACTGGTTATGGCACCAGCGATCCCGTTGAAAGCATCGAATGGATTAAATGTGCGGTTCATCGTTAGTGGAATCAATCCGTTGACACTCAGATCGGTCGCACTCTGCATCTCCTGTCCGGTCGAGAGCATTACTGGCGCACCTTTGCATTGTTCTGGGCCGCCACTGTCCGGACACGGTGCCGTCGGCTGTTTGTTCTGATTTGCTTGGATACATCCAAGCCCGCAGACCCCTCAGAACCGCGGGATACCGCTTCCGGGGTCCGGCACAACTACTCTGCCGTCCGCGGAAACGGTACCCTGCCCTGCTATCTTCCATTCGCCGGTGCCGCCCATCGGGCTGCCGTCGAAATACCAGATGTTGGTCTTCTCGCCCGGATCGAGTCCCACGTCGTTGGGGAACGTAAACGGAATCGGTGCGCTCGGCAGGCCACCCATCGGCGTGCCGAAATTGAGCTGGAAGACGCTGTTGGTCGCTATTGGCGGCGGACTCACACTTAGCTTGTCGGGGTCGTGCCTGTCGACGGCGATGCGTGTCTTGACGACGCCATCCCAGCCCGTAATCGTCACGCCCGCGGGCAGCTTGATTGCGAGGCCCGGATAGCGCGGATCGGTGATGATCTGGTCCTGCGACGCATTATTGATAGGCGTGAATTGGCTGTCCGGCGTGGGTGGATAAATAATCCACTCCGGCAGCACATTCAATTGCGCCGCGGTTATCGGCACGGTATAGGGCCAGATCGGATACAGCGGATTGGCTGGCGTCGCGTCGAGACGCAGTGTCACGAGGCCCGGCGGCAGGCCCGTCAGTGTGAAGTTACCCGCTGCATCAGTCGTCGTTTGCGGTTGCGTCGTTGGATTGATGTCCGCGCGCACGATGATGCCCGCAATGCCCGCGCCTTCCGGCGTAACGAAGCGCCCTTTCACACCGGCGACGCCCGCGCTCGACTGCACCGTCAGCGTCACCGGGACTACTTTCGAGCGCAGCACGCCGCTGTCGGTGGTATCGGCTTTGACGGTGAGGTTATAGGTGCCGGGCGCGGCCGTCGGAGTCGCATTAAGAGTCAGCGTGCCGGTCTGCGTGAGTGAAATGGTTACGGCTGGCGTAAATTGCGCGGTCACTCCCACCGGCAAGCCCACGACCGAGAGTGAAGCGAGTCCGGTGAACGGGCTCAAGCCCAAGTTTGCGAGCTGAACGTTGGCTGTCGTCGAAATTCCCTGCAGCAGCGTAACCGTGCCGGGGTTTACGACCAGGTTGAAATCCTGATCGCGTATGACCGTGAACACCGGGCTCACCGTCTTGCCCAGCGTATTCGTCAGCGTGATCGGTCCGGTATAGGCGTTGACCGGGACCTTGACCGTAATCTGCGTTGGCGTTGCAGTCAGGGCCGATGCTGGAACGCCGCTGCTGCCGCCCGTGAATACGATCGCGTTGTTGGCGGGCGACGGATCGAAACCCGTGCCGTTCAATGTAATCGTCGCACCGGGTGCCGCGCTCGGCGGCGCAATGCTGATGATCTGCAGCGCGGATTGAATCGTGAGCGTAATCGAACCCGGCAGGCGTTGGGGCGCGGTAGCCGTGATCGTTACATTACCGGCATTGGTCGCGGTGGCCGAGAACGTTATCGCGGTGCCGTTGGCGGGGATGACGACCGACGGCGGGAAGGTCGCGCCGCCGCTGCCGCCGCCCGACAGGCTGATCGTCAGTCCGGTGCTGGGCGCGGGGTCCGTCGACGTGATCGTAATGGTCGCCGTCTGCCGGGACGTCAATGTGGTCGTCGGCGTCGTCAACACCAATCCGATAGGCGCTCTAACTGTGAGCGTCGTGTTGGCCGTGACCGTGACGCCCTGCCCGGTGGCGACAGCAGTGAACGTGTTGCTGGCCGTAATCGTCGTTGAACCGGCCGCCAGTGCGCTCGCAACGCCTGCCGAGCTGATGGTCGCCGCTATGGTGTTGCTCGACGTCCACGTGACTTTGTTCGTGAAGTCC
The DNA here is from genome assembly GCA_025360445.1 of Betaproteobacteria bacterium. Taxonomy (GTDB): domain Bacteria; phylum Pseudomonadota; class Gammaproteobacteria; order Burkholderiales; family SG8-41; genus PALSA-1004. The sequence continues at coordinate 1,118 of JANYCE010000029.1, read as the reverse complement.
TGCGTCGTGCCGTCGGTCAACGTGCCGGTAGCGGTAAACGGTACCGAGTCGGTTACATAGGCACTGGGCGATACCGGCGCGAGCGTCAGCGTTACCAATTCAGGCGGCGTAATCACCACGGTCGCGGTAACGCTGGCGCCGTTCAAGCTGGCGGTAATGATCGCCTGCCCGATCGAGCTCGCAATCACCGCAATATCCGCGAACATCGCGCCCGCCGGAACGTTGACCTGCGCAGGAACCGAGGCAACTGCTGAAGCATCCGAGCTCAGTGTCACCGCGGTCGAGACGTTAGGTGCGCGGGAAACGTTGACGCGCAGTACGCCGGGCGTGCCCTTCGGCAGCGTCAGTGGCGACGGCGTCAGCGACGTTACGACCGGAGGCGGCGGTGTCACGGTAACGGTGGTCGCGGCACTTGTGCCGTTGACGGACGATGTTACCAATGCGTTGCCCGGCGCGAGTGCCGTGACCGGAATCGCAACGGATACTTGTCCGGTCGGTATGGTCACGCTGGTGGTGACCTGAGCGACGGTCGCGTCGCTGTTGGTGATCCCAATGATCGTAGCGGTTTCCTGCGCCACGCTGATCGTCAGCGTCAGCGTGCCGGTCGCGCCGGTCTGCAACGGCAGCGGGTTAGGCAGCAGCGACACGATGGCCGCGGGCTGCGGCGATACGTGCACATTGGCGGTTGCTTGCGAACCATTAAGCGTGCCCGTGATGACCGCATTGCCTTGCGTGAGGCCGGTCGCGGTGAAAGTCGCGGTGGTCTGCCCTTGCGCGACGGTCACGGTGGGCGGGATCTGCAATACCGTGGGCTGGTCTATGGTCAGCGCGATATCGATATTGACGAGCTGTGCGGCGTTGATCTTGACGGTGAACTGGCTCGTCGTCCCGACCGTCAGCGTGAACGGCGTCGGGATGATCGAAATGAGCTGCGCGGTCGGCGGCACGACGTTGACCGCGGCTGCTGCGCTCGAGCCGTTGAGCGTTGCAGTGACTCCCGCTTGTCCAAGCCCGACCGTGGCGATCGGCACGCTTGCCGTCAACTGACCCGCGAGCACGGTAACCGATGCGGGTGCCGTCACGAGGTTGGGCGGCGCGACCGCGAGCGGGACCACGGT
>JANYCE010000020.1 GCA_025360445.1 Betaproteobacteria bacterium | reverse complement strand
GCGTTTCGTGGTCGATATCGTCGATCAACTTGATCTCTCGGCGCTGAGCCGGCAGTACCGTGGCACGGGCTCGGCTGCCTATCACCCGACGGTGATGCTGGGCTTGCTCATCTACGGCTACGCGACGGGCGTCTTTTCGAGCCGGCGCATTGAGGCGGCGACGCATGACTCGATCGCCTTTCGCTATATCGCCGCCAACGAGCAACCCGACCATGACTCGTTGTGCACCTTCCGCAAGCGTTTTCTCAAAGAGATCGAGGCGCTGTTTGTGCAGGTGCTGGTCATTGCCCGGCAGATGAAGCTGCTCAAGCTTGGCACGATCGCGCTCGATGGCACCAAGGTTCACGCCAACGCCTCGCGCCATAGTGCACTGTCCTACGGGCATGCGCAGAAGATTGAGGCGCAACTGGAAGCCGAGGTGAAGGAGATGCTCGCGCGCGCGGAGGCTGCTGATCAGGAGCCCCTGCCCAAGGGCATGAGCCTCCCGAAGGAACTGGCTATTCGCGAAGAACGCCTGGCGGCGATTCGGCAGGCCAAGGCGCAGATCGAGGCGCGCGCCGCCGAGCGCGATGCGCAGGAGAAAGCCGACTTTGATGCGAAGATGAAAGCGCGCGAGGAGAAGACCGCGCACACGGGACGTAAGCCCGGCGGCAGGCCACCGGCGCCGCCCAGTCCCGGGGTGCGTCCAACCGATCAGATCAACCTCACCGACGAAGACTCGCGCATCATGCCCGCCACCGGCAAGGGCTTTGAGCAGAGCTACAACGCGCAGGCCGCGGTTGATACCGAAAGCATGCTGATCGTCGCGACCGGCATGGCCCAGGTGGCCACTGACAAGCAGCAGGTCGAGCCTATGCTCGAAGCACTTGCCGATTTGCCCGACGAGTTGGGGCACGTGAAGCGTTTGTTGGGTGACAACGGATTCTTCAGCGCGGCGAATGTCGAGAGTTGCGTGGCGGCGAAGATCGAACCGCTGCTGGCGGCAGGGCGCGACGCACATCACCCGCACTGGGAGGATCGATTCGCCGAGCCGCCGCCGCTGAACGAGCCTGCCAGCGCAGTGGACCGAATGAAGCACCGGCTCAAGACGCGCAAGGGGCGCAAGCTCTACGGCTTGCGCAAGCAGACGGTGGAGCCGGTGTTCGGCATCATCAAGTCGGTGATGCGCTTTCGCCAGTTCCTGTTGCGTGGCTTGGCGGCCGTGAAAGGCGAGTGGACGCTGGTCACGATGGCATGGAATATCAAGAGAATGGCGGTATTGGCAGGGTAAACGGGCACCCAGCGGTGCGCTCACGATCCGATCAGACCGTTTAGCGCTCAATTCATCAACTCAAGTCCGACAGGCTGCTCGGGGTAGTTCTTCCAGAAATCCGGCGTAAACGCGCGGACTTCCTGGCGTTGCTCACCGAGCCCGTTCAGGCCAAGTGTCATCACGTCACCGGGTTTCAAAAAGACCGGCGGCTTTTTGCCGAGCCCTACTCCGGGTGGTGTGCCCGTGGCGATGATGTCGCCCGGTAATAACGTCATGAAACGGCTGATGTAACTTACAAGATAAGCAGCGCCGAATATCATTGTGCGCGTGTTGCCCGTCTGCATGCGCTGACCGTTCAGATCCAGCCACATGTCGAGCGCTTGCGGATTTTGAATTTCATCGGTCGTCACGAGGTAGGGTCCGATCGGCCCGAACGTATCGCAACCTTTGCCGCGGTCCCACTGCGTGCCGCGTTCCAGCTGGAAATTGCGTTCCGAAACATCATTGACGACGCAATACCCTGCGACGTAGTCAAGCGCGCGGTCTTCTTGAACGTAGCGCGCAGTGCTTCCGATCACAATTCCAAGTTCCACTTCCCAGTCGCCTTTTTGCGCGTCCTTCGGCAGAACCACTGCGTCGTTCGGCCCGGTAATCGACGTCGTCGTTTTCATGAACAGGATCGGCTCGGAAGGCACCGGCATTCCGGCTTCCGCGGCGTGGTCGGAGTAATTAAGGCCGACCGCGACAAATTTGCTGATCCCCGTATACGGCACACCCAGGCGCGGCTTGCCTTTGACGAGAGGCAGCGATTCGGGATCGAGGCCGCGCAACTTCTTGAGGCTCGCCGGCGAAATCGTCTGTGCATCGAGGTTGCTGATGACGCCCGAGATATCGCGAATCTGGTCGAGTCGATCGAGTATGCCGGGTTTCTCGTAACCGTTTTTTCCATAGCGCAGCAGCTTCATCGGATCTTTCCTGCCTTTCTGTGAGTTGTGTAGATTGGACGACTGACCAGGTATTACAAGCCGGCGCGGCTTTTTCCTTTCACCGCTCGATTGACCACGTTGAGGGGCCATTCGCCGGCCAGCACCCGTCTTACCTCGCCAGGGGCGCCGGCCTGCAGTCCGACCATCGCCTGCTCGCTGTACCACGCGGCATGCGGATTAATGATCACATTTTCGCGACCGCGTAACGGATGCGGGTCCGGCAACGGTTCCGGATCGATCGTGTCGAGCGCGCAACCGACGATTTGTTTGGCGTCGAGCGCGCGCACCAGCGCGTCGGTATCGATAATCGGGCCGCGCGCGCAGTTAATCAAAATCACATTCGGCTTCATCCGCGAGAAGGCTTCGTCGTTAATCATTTTGCGGGTCTGCGGGATGAGCGGCGGGTG
>JANYCE010000015.1 GCA_025360445.1 Betaproteobacteria bacterium | reverse complement strand
TTCGGGTCTGGCAAAACTCAAAGGCGACAACAGCGATCAAGATGCAGGTATCAAGATTGTGTTGCGCGCGCTTGAAGAGCCGGCCCGCATGATTGCCTACAACGCAGGTGACGAGCCGTCAGTCGTCATCAACAAAGTTGTCGAAGGCAAAGGCAATTTCGGCTACAACGCTGCAACCGGCCAGTATGGCGACATGGTTGAAATGGGCGTGCTCGATCCGACCAAAGTCACGCGCTGCGCACTGCAGAACGCGGCCTCGGTTGCTTCGTTGATTCTTACCACCGACGCAATGGTTGCTGAATCGCCGAAAGACGACGGCGGTCATGGCGGCCATGGTCATGGCGGCGGCGGCATGGGCGGCATGGGCGGCATGGATATGTAACGAGCGCGTCAGCGCAAGTTATTTAGCAAGCTGTTTCAGTTACACAGTTGTACAAATAAGCCCCGCTCACGCGGGGCTTATTTTTTGTGCGGCTGTGCAGGCGTGTTGCATTAGGAAGTTTTCGGCAAAGCGCGCGCCGTGAGGTAAAATGATGCATTGCCTGCGCGCTTGACGCGCCGCAGGGTAAAGGTTTAAATCTCGCCCGTTTGTCGAACTCTCCGCGCCTTTTTACAAGAGCCGCACCAAGTGGCCAGAGGATATGCTCTGCCGGCGTACTGGAAGAGTTTGTCGTTGTTCGAAAAGTGGCCAAGTAGCTCAGTCGGTAGAGCAGAGGACTGAAAATCCTTGTGTCGGTGGTTCGATTCCGCCCTTGGCCACCACTTCCCCGAATCTTCTCGTCGTTGCCGATCCCTTTCACCGTGCACAATTTCGCAGGTCGACCCGCGTGCTGGTATTCTGCCCGTCTCTTTCCGGTGCCGAATGACGGACGTCCGATGAACAGGCGATTGCTGTGTACCATTTTTGCGCTGGGTTTATTTCCATTCGCATACGCTCTGGGCCAATCCCCTGCATATCCCGTGAAACCGATCCGCCTGGTGGTGCCGTTCGCGCCTGGCGCAAGCAACGACACGCTGTCGCGCGCGACCGGGCTCGCGATGGGGCCGCTGCTCGGGCAATTGTTCGTCGTCGAAAACAAGCCTGGCGCGGGTGCGATGATCGGCGCCGAGTACGTGGCGCGCGCCGAGCCTGATGGCTACACCATACTCACGATACAGACATCGTTTGCGACCAACGCCGCGGTTCGGGCCAAAATGCCTTACGACGTGCACAAGAGTTTCGCCTACATCGGCATGATGGCAAAGAGCCCGATGATCGTCGTGATACACCCGTCGATGCCGATCAAGTCGATTAAAGAACTCATCGCACTTGCGCGCAAGCGGCCGGGCGAGCTCAATTACGAGTCTTCAGGGACGGGTGGCAGCAATCACCTGACGACCGAACTCTTTGCGAGCCTCGCTGGAATTAAAGTCACGCATGTCCCGTACAAAAGCTTAGGCCCCGCCTTGACTGAGCTGCTCGGTGGGCAAGTTGAGATGGTGATCACCACGCTGCCCTCCGCGCTCACGCAGGTAAAGGCCGGCCGGCTCAGGGCGCTCGGCATTGCTGGCGCCCGGCGTTCAGCTTTTGCACCGGAGATTCCGACTATCACCGAAGGCGGCGTTGCCTACGTGAGCGAGCAATTCTGGGGGCTCGCTGCGCCCGGAAAAACGCCGCCGGATATCGTGAATCGGCTAGCGGAAACATTGCGCAAGGCGGTTCAGACCCCGCAACTGAAGGAGCAGTTTGCGCGCGAGGGCGGCGAACCGGTGCTCATGACGCAGGAAGAATTTGCGAAGTTTGTGCTCGCCGACGTGGAGCGCTGGCGTCAAATCGTCAAGGACATAAAGCTGCAGCTCGAGTGATGTCGCCGCTGCGGCACAGCCCACTATCCAGACTGGAGAAGTAACGTTGGAAGCTGACATTCTTTTACCGACGGACGCGACGCGTAACTGGGTACACGCGCTGTGGCGCGCCGCTGGTTGTGACCCGGACGAAGCACAGCGGGTCGCCGACCATTTAATCGCCGCCAACCTTGCCGGCCACGATTCGCATGGGGTCGGCATGGTGGGTCCGTATGTGCGCTCATTGCTTGCTGATGAACTGCAGCTCAATCAGCACCTCACCGTTATCACCGACACCGACACGTTGGTGGTGGTGGACGGCAACCGCGGCATGGGCCAGACGATCGCGTACGAGACCATGCAGCTTGCAATCGAGCGCGCGCAGCGCCATGGCGTTGTTATCGTTGGTCTGCGAAATTCGCATCATCTCGGCCGCGTCGGCCACTGGGCGGAACAGGCGATCGCCGCCGGCATGGCCTCGATCCATTTCACCAACGTCGTCAGTCGCCCGCTGGTCGCACCTCACGGCGGCGCGCAGGGGCGCTTCGGTACGAATCCGTTCACCGTGGGGCTGCCGCGTCGGGATGGCCCGCCAATTTTGCTGGATTTCGCCTCGAGCGCCATCGCGGTGGGCAAGGTGCGTGTCGCCTACAACCGCAAAGGCGAGGCGCCGGCCGGCGTGCTGATCGACCACGCGGGAAATCCAACGACCAATCCCGCAGTAATGTACGAGGAGCCATTGGGGGCGCTGCTGACGGCGGCGGGTCACAAGGGCTATGCGCTCGCGATGGTATGTGATCTGCTGGGCAGCGCCCTATTCGGCGGCGCCACGCCGCAACCGTCGCGGTTGCGCGTGCCCGGCCTCTACAACAACATGCTTGCGATCGTGTTCGATCCGTCGCGCCTCGGCGCGGCCGAACACTACGCGCGCGAAACACGCGAGTTCATCGAATACGTGCAATCGGCGCGGCGTACGGTGCCGGATGAGCCCATCGAAGTGCCCGGCGATGCGGAGCGCGGCTATCGAATCAAGCGCGCGAACGAGCTGCCGGTCGACGCCGGCACCCTGCGCGTACTCGATGAGGCGGCGCTTGCCATCAACAAGCTGCGGGGCGTGACCCTTGCGCCCGCGTCTGCACTCGTGCGGGGCTGAATCGCTTGCGCGCTATTATTTTGAGTGCCATCGGTCGACAAATCGACAGCGCGGTTTCTCGATGGCAGCGTTGGTCTTGAGGTCGCGCTTTCACGCTCTGTCTAAAGCGACTCATCGATGCCACGGTGTAATCAAAAATCCCGTGTGCTCGTAAGACTATCGCTCATCAATTAATGAGTATGCCAAATGAATTGACTGGCCGGCGACTGCGAGTGATTATCGACAGCCCTGCGTTTTTAATTCAGAGGGAAAGCATCTACCCCATAGCGTGTCCTCCGCCATAAGTATCAATTGCAGTCTCGTGAGAGTTGTTTTCCTGACATGACATCAGCAAGCATTTCGCCGCCGGCCACTGTTGCCGGGGCGCATCCGAACCGTTTCGTCGTGCTCGACGGCTGGCGTGGCATCAGTATTCTGCTCGTGCTGGCGACGCATTTTCTTCCGCTCGGCCCAAAATCATGGCAACTCAATCTTGCCGCGGGGCCGCTCGGCATGACGATTTTTTTCTGCTTGTCCGGCTTTCTGATCACCAACTTTTTATTGCATAACCAGAGCGTCATCGACTTCATCATTCGGCGATTTTTCCGGATTGTGCCGTTGGCCTGGCTATGTCTTGCGATCGGATTGCCGATGGCGGGCGCAAACTTCGACGCCTATCTTGCTAATTATTTGTTCTATGCGAACTTGCCACCCTTTTGGCTTGACCCGGTGACGGGCCACTATTGGAGCCTGTGCGTAGAGATGCAGTTTTATACCGGAATCGCATTGTTGGTTCTGTTGCTGCGCGAGCGCGGGCTTCTGCTGATCCCGTTGCTATGCCTTTTTTTTACGGGTGTTCGGATCGTGAACGGCGAGCCGATGTCGATCGTGACCTATTTTCGCGTCGACGACATTTTGGCGGGCGGAGTGTTGGCGCTCGCCTTCAATGAAAAACTCGGCCGGGCATTGCCGAACGTGATCAGGGCGGCGAACCCTTATGTGCTGGCGATCTTTCTGCTGATCTCCTGTCATCCGGACGTCGGGCCGGTTAACTATGCGCGTCCTTACCTTGCGGCCTTGCTGGTAGGAACGACGTTGTTTAGAGATAAAACGCCGTTCGGCCCGTTGCTCACCCACAAGTGGCTGGTGTATGTGGCGGCGATTTCCTACGCGCTCTACGTCATACATCCGCTGCTGGGCCACACCTGGCTGGGAAGCGGGGAGGTGCTTGAGCGTTATCTCAAACGCCCGTTGTTATTTGCAGCTGTTTTTCTGGCGGCGCATTTGTCGACGTTTTATTTCGAGCATCCGTGCATTGCATTCGGCAAGCGGCTTTCTCGGCGAATTCGCGGCCGCTCGAATGCTCCACGCGGAAATCGCAAGGCCGACTCTGTATCCGGTCCGTAGCAAGTTTCATTCGTCTACTCGGCAGGTTCCATTCGTTCAAGCGGGCGCCATGCCACGGCTGGTCTTTCAAAGCTACGCTTATAACGCGCCGGCTCACCGCGCGCGCTCAATGAAAATCCCGGCTTGGCGCGTGGAGTTGCCCCAGCAGTGCGGTGTAATCGATGAGCCGGTGCGCAACGAGATGCGTAACGCCGCTCTGCCGCTCAAGCACCCCGTACACGCCCAGTAAACTTGCGCCCAGCAGTTCACGGCGCTGCTTTTCGACCAGACTGTCCCACACGATGACATTGATATAGCCGGTTTCGTCTTCAAGCGTCACGAAGACGACGCCAGAGGCCGTGCCCGGACGCTGGCGGCCGGTCACGATGCCGGCCGCGCGGGTCAGACGGCCATGCGGAAATGTGCTCAACTCTTGCGCGGTGGACAGCCGTAGCCGCGTTAAACGGCGGCGCAACAACGCGAGCGGATGACGGCCGAGCGTAAACCCGGTACTCGCGTAATCGACGATCAGATTTTCGCCTTCGCCGGGCGGCGCGAGCACCGGCACAGTTTCCATGATGGGCGCGGACTCGAGTAAAGCGGTGGTCGGCTCGACGCCGGCAACGAGCCAGCGCGCCATGCGGCGGTGGCCGGCGAGCGCGGCGAGCGCATTGGCGCACGCGAGCAATTTCAAATCGCGCGCATCGAGCTGCGCGCGCCGCGCGAGATCCTCGACCGAATTGAATGTGCCTTGCAAGCGCGCGGCAATCAGCCGGTAAGCCGATTTTTTCGCAAGGCCAATAATGCGGCCGAAACCCAGCCGCACGGCCTGCTTGTCTTCCGCGGCATCTTCAAGCGTGCAGTCCCACTCGCTTATTTCAACATCTATCGGCCGCACTTCGACGCCGTGACGACGCGCGTCCTGCACCAGTTGCGAGGGCGCATAAAAACCCATCGGCTGGCTGTTGAGCAGCGCCGCGAGAAAGGCCGCCGGCTCATGACATTTAATCCAGGCCGACACGTACGCGAGCAGCGCAAAGCTTGCCGCATGCGATTCGGGAAAACCATATTCGCCGAAACCAAGTATTTGCCGATAAATCTGCTCGGCGAATTCCCGCTTATAACCGTTGGCGAGCATGCCCGACACCAATCGCTGCTCGATATGCTCGAGCCCGCCTTTGCGTCGCCAGGCTGCCATTGAACGCCGCAACATGTCCGCCTCGCCCGGCGTGAAACTCGCCGCGACTACCGCGAGCTGCATAACCTGCTCCTGAAAAATCGGCACACCGAGCGTACGCTCGAGCACGGCTTTCACGGCCTCGCTCGGATAGTCCACCGCCTCCAACTTCTGCTTGCGGCGCAAATACGGATGCACCATGCCGCCCTGGATCGGGCCCGGCCGCACGATCGCCACTTCGATCACGAGATCGTAGAATTTTTCCGGCTTCAAACGCGGCAGCATGGTCATCTGCGCGCGCGATTCGATCTGGAACACGCCGACCGTATCGGCGCGCTGGATCATTTCGTACGTGAGCGGATCTTCGGCCGGCACGTCCGGCATGGTGAAGGGTGCGCCGCGTCGCCTGCTTATCAGGTCGAGCGCGCGGCGGATTGCCGAGAGCATGCCGAGTGCCAGCACGTCGACTTTCAACAAAGCGAGTGCTTCAAGGTCGTCCTTGTCCCACTGGATCACGCTGCGCTCGGGCATCGCGGCGTTTTCAATCGGCGTCAATCGCGACAGCAAGCCACGTGCGATTACGAAGCCGCCGACATGTTGCGACAAATGGCGCGGGAAACCGACCAGCATGTTGACGAGCGCGATCAGGCGCCCGATTTGCGGATTCGCGGGATCGAAGCCGGCTTCGGCCAGCCGCTGCGGCAGCACTTGCCCGCCATCCCACCAAGCCAGCGACTTGGCAAGCCGGTCGAGTTGTCCCGCATCAAGGCCCAGCGCTCTGCCGGTGTCGCGCAGCGCGCTTTTCGGGCGATAGGTGACCACGGTGGCGGCGAGTGCGGCGCGGTCGCGGCCGTATTTTTTATAGACGTACTGAATTACTTCTTCGCGGCGGTCGTGCTCGAAATCGACGTCGATGTCCGGCGGCTCGTCGCGCTCGCGTGACACGAAACGCTCAAACAAAACATTCATGCGCGCGGGATCGACTTCTGTAATGCCCAGCGCATAGCACACCGCTGAATTAGCGGCGGAGCCGCGGCCCTGGCACAAAATGTTTTGTTCGCGGGCGAACTTGACGATATCGTGAACCGTGAGGAAATACGGCTCGTAGCCGAGTTCCGCAATCAGCGTGAGCTCATGCTCGATAAGTTTGCGCACCTGCGCGGGCGTGTTCTCGGGGAAGCGCGCATACAGGCCTTGCTCGGTTAAAAGGCGCAGCCATGAAGCCGGTGTATGGCCGGCCGGCACCAGCTCTTCCGGATACTCGTAGCGCAGGCTGTCGAGCGAAAACTCGCAGCGCGCGGCGATGCGCAATGTTTCATTCAGCAACTCACCCGGATACAGTTGCGCGAGCCGCATGCGCATGCGCAAATGGCGCTCGGCGTTCGGATAAAACGCATGTTGCGCGCCGGCGATGGTGGCTTTAAGCCGCGTGGCAGTGAGCATGTCCTGCAAGGGGCGTCGCGAGCGCACGTGCATGTGCACGTCGCCCGTGGCAACGAGCGGCAACCCGCAGGCGCAGCTTAATTGCTGCAGGCGTTCGAGCTGAGCGTGATCATCAGGCCCGCACAGAAGTTCGACCGCGATCCAGGCCTGGCCGGTAAAGCGGGCGGCGATGCGGTGCCCGGCCGCAGCATCCGGCTCAAGGCCGGGAATCCATAATACGAGGCAATCGCCGGCGCCTTGCTCGACATCGCGCCATTCAATTTGGTACTCGCCTTTGGCGCTGCGCCGCCGCGCCAGCGTGATGAGTTGCGACAGGTCGCCATAGGCCTCGCGGTCGGTGGCGAGCAGCACGAGCTGCAAACCCTCGGTGAGATGAAACTCGGCGCCGATGAGGAGCTTCAGGCCATATTCTTTAGCCGCAATGTGTGCGCGCACTACGCCTGCGAGCGAGCATTCGTCTGTAATGGCGAGGGCAGAGTAACCGAGCTGCGCCGCGCGTTCGACCAGTTCTTCAGGTCGTGAGGCGCCGCGCAAAAAACTGAAATTGCTGATGCAATGGAGTTCGGCGTATTTTGGTAACGATGCCGGCAGTGCGGAAGGCATACAACATCAACTGCGCATTTAACTGAACACGCCGTGCAAATACCAGCCGCCGGGCGCACGGCGTTCACGATAAATCCATAACGTCGCATGATCGGGTGTTTGCGCGACGAAGTAATCACGCTTTACGTCGTCGTCATCCCACCAGCCGGATTCAATGCGCTCGGGTCCGGCGACGAGCGCGAGCGCAGTCTCGCGGTAATGCGGCCGGGCCGCAATTTCGCGCAGCGGTTGCGGCGCATCGAGCAACCACATCGGCCGGGGTCCACACCGGAGAATCGATGGCGCACTCTTGCTGCCTGGCTCGATTGCGCGCGAGGCGCGTTCGGGCCGGTGCTCGGCTCGCGCCGCCAGGCCATTCACCGCTTGAGACCCCAGCCGTGCGCGCAGGCGCTCGGCCAGTTTTTGCCATTCGCCCGAGGTGCCTGCGCGATCGGCAAAAAGTTCGCGGTTTTCTTCCGCCAGCACGAGGAGATCAGCGGCTTCAATGCGCAGTGCATGAACGGGTGCCTTCAAAGCGAGGGCGGCCAGCCGTTCACGCACGAGCAGCGTGAGATGCGCGCTGTCGCGGGTTGGCGCCACCAGTTCGATCTGAACGCGCGCGGGCGTGCTGCTTTCATGCATCAGCGTCAGCGTGAAACGCTGCACGCCGCCGTTGCGCGCGGCCAGAAAACCCGTCAACTGATTAATGAGGCGGTTAGCCGCGAACAGCAGCGCTTCGCTGCTGGAGACAGGGGCGGCGAGTTCGAGTTTCGAATCAAACTGCGCGGGCGGCGCAAAAAACTGGCGCGGCGCGGGCAGCCGGCCCAACGCGCGATCGACGGTATCGAGCAACGGCTGGCCGCCGCGCCTGGCGATGCCGTCGCGCGGCAACGCCATGAGATCCGCAACGCTCTTGGCGCCGATCGCCTGCAGCGTCTGCGCGGTGCGCGCATCGCAAGCGAGCGCTGTCAGCGGTAATGTCACGACGATCGCTTCAAGCGCACGCTTGCTGTTGATAATTTTTTGCAGGCCGGCGCGCGCGAGCAGCAGGGCAGCCGTCGCGGTAGGCGCACAAGCCATCGTCGCCGTATACCCCATGTCATCGAGCCCGCGCTTCAGTGCTTTGAGAATAGGGCCGATGCCGCCGAAAAAACGCAGGCTGCCTTCGATGTCGAGCAACAATGCGCGCGGCAGCTCGAGCGAAACATTGGGGGTGAACTGGCCGGCCCATGCCGCGAGGGTAGTAAGGGTGGCCGTTTCGGCGACCCTGTCGCGCAGCCGGTAATTGAGTTGCGCAGACAGTGCGCACGCCGCGGATAGGCGCATGCCCGCGCGCACGCCGAGTGCATTCGCGCGGGCATTGCAGCCGAGCACGTCAGTGCCTTCGACAATGGCCCATGGTTCAGTGTGCGCCGAGGTCAGCGCAAACGTGTCGAGCGGCAGAAGCGGGAAGTCGAGGGCGATCCACAGCATGATGATCCAACCAGGGTTGTTGAAAAATTAAGAAACCGCACGAGAGCGCGGTTTCGCTCGAGGAATCGAGCACAAAGAAGTTATGGAACGCTCGATGAATGCGCGCCGCGGTACGACAGCAGGTGAGTTCAGGATAATCGGCGTATGCAGAGTTGCGCCGCGGCGTTTTAACAGGCGCACGGCAAGCGCGCCGTGCCACGTGGTAAGACCGAGGCGCAGTGCGGCGCACGACGTTTGCGCCGCGGTCTGCGGCGGACGAAACAACACAGCGAGCACCGGATTGTTTTCGGCAGCGAGTTGCAGGCGCCGCAACTCGGGATATTGAATGGCAGCAGGCCAGGCGAGCACGGCGCCGCAGGCTTTCGAGCGCAGCGCCTGTTCGGTCGCCCACAGCGTTTCACGCGCCGAACGGGTGGTGACGATGATGACGCGCGCCAAATCGATGCCCAGCGCGGTGAGGGCCGGCGCATAAGGA
>JANYCE010000428.1 GCA_025360445.1 Betaproteobacteria bacterium | reverse complement strand
ATCGCGACCGCGCGCTTGGCCGCATCCTGCCCGATGATGTGTTTATCCAGTTCGTGGACGATTTCCTGCGGGGTCATTTGGCTCATGAAATCAATCAGGGGGTATAGCGTTAATGAAAGAAACTCGGCACGGGCGCAGCATCAATTCGACGGCGTACGCTTCACGCGTTACTGCTCATGCGGCGGTTTCACTCGAGTATTTCGATTGCATGCTGTTGGTTGGTGTAGATGCACAAGTCGCCGGCGATGGTCAGCGCTTTTTTTACAATCTCTTCGGGCGGCATCGCCGTATGGTCAAGCAGGGCGCGCGCTGCGGCCTGTGCATACGGCCCGCCGCTGCCAATGGCGACGAGTCCCTGTTCGGGTTCGAGCACGTCGCCATTGCCCGAAATGATCAATGAACTTTGCGCATCGCACACGACGAGCATGGCTTCAAGCCGGCGCAACATACGGTCGGTGCGCCAATCCTTGGCAAGTTCAACGGCCGAACGCAACAGATTGCCCTGGTGTTTGTCGAGCTTGGCCTCAAAGCGTTCGAACAGCGTAAAAGCATCCGCCGTGCCGCCCGCAAAGCCGGCCAGTATCTTGTCTCCATACAAGCGCCGCACTTTACGCGCGCTCGCCTTGATGACGATATTGCCCAGTGTCACCTGCCCGTCGCCGCCCAATGCGACGCGGGCCCCGCGCCGCGCCGACACGATCGTGGTACCGTGAAATTGCTCCATGAGAAAGCCTAAAGATTAATGCGGTGAATGGATGCTTGCCGGAAGGCGCGCCATTAGTCCGATATGGAGGCGCGCCGGGCGTATTCAATCACACGACATGGTCAGGCGCCAGAGCGCAGGGGCTGCCCGAAGTTCCCGTCTCGATCTGGATGGTGACATGGCCGATTCGGAAGCGATGCTCGATATCATCCACGACGCGCTTAAAAAAATCGTCGCCCGGATGACCGGCCGGCATCACCAGATGCACAGTCAGCGCGGTTTCCGTCGTGCTCATCGCCCAGATGTGCAGATCATGCGCTTCTGTCACGCCTGTGAGTTCGCACAGATAGCGTCTGACCTCGAGCGGATCGACGTTCTCAGGTGCTGCTTGCAGGGCCAGCTTGATTGAATCGCGCAGAAGTCCCCACGTGCCGACGAATATTGTCACCACAATCAAAAGACTTACGGCCGGATCCAGCCATCGCCAGCCGGTCAGCATAATGCCCGCGCCGGCGATAGCCACGCCGAGCGACACACCGGCGTCGGCCGCCATGTGCAGATACGCGCCGCGCACGTTGAGATCGGTTTTACGGTCGGCCATAAAAAGCCATGCCGTGCCGCCATTGATCAGTATGCCGGCCAGCGCTACCCAAATCATCAGCGTCTCATTTAACTCGCCGGAATATTTAAACCGCAGCACTGCTTCCCATGCAATGCCACCGGTCACCACCAGCAACAGCATCGCGTTCGCGAGCGCCGCGAGAATGGTTGAACCGCGCAAGCCGTACGTAAAACGCGCTGACGGCGGCCGCATCGCGAGCGCGGATGCGCCCCACGCCAGCACCAGCCCGACGACATCGCTCAGGTTATGAACTGCATCGGCCACGAGCGCGAGCGAATTGGCCATCAAGCCGCAAATCGTTTCGATGATGACGAACGCAAAATTAAGCGCGATGCCGAGCGCAAACGCGCGGCTTAGGCGCGCATTACGCGCGCCGCTATGGTGGTCATGCCGATGATCGTGCGCGTGCGAATGAGAGTGCATGACCGGAATCGAGCCGCTTGCTAAAGTTGCTGTTATGAATTGATGCGCGGCACGTGGCGCTATGCGTGACCAACGGGCGCCGCCGACCGCGGACTGCCTGCAAACAGAATGATCCCCAGCCCGGACATCACCCACACGACGGCCGGCCCGGACGGCCAGTCGGTCAGCGCGGATGTTACCAGTCCTAAACCATAACCGGTCACCCCCAGCGCGTAAGCGGCAGCAAGACGATGGCGCGTGAAGCGGCGGGTTGCGAGCGCCGGCACGATCAGGGTCGTAAACACGAGATAAAGGCCGACCAATTGCACCGACGCCGTCACCGCGCATGCAAACAACAGATAAAAACCGACGCGGCCAATGCGGTCGCCGAACGAAAACCACACCAGCAAAAGTAATGCATAGGCCGCAGCGACCCAAGGTAGTCGCGCCGGGTCGACCCATAGAATCTGGCCAATTAACAGCTCCTTCAGGTGCTCTGCGCCATGCGGGTTGCTCGCCAAAATAATTAAAGCGCCGCTGGCCGCGAGAATAAACGTAACGCCGATCAGCGCTTCCTGCACTTCGGGCCAGTGCTTTTCCGTCCACGTCAGCAATAGCGCGCCCGCCAGCGCCGCCGTTAACGCTGAGACCTGCACCGCCCAGCCATGCGCTTCAAAACCGAGCCAGTCGGCGCAGACCACGCCGAGCCCCGCAATCTGCGCAATCGCGAGATCGATAAACACGATGCCGCGCGCGAGCACCTGAATGCCGAGCGGCACATGGGTGGCTGTGACCAGTACGCCCGCGATGAGCGCCGGCCACAGAATGCTGACTTCAAGCGCGGTCATTTGCCGACTGCCAACAGCCGCGCGAGGGTATCGTCGAACAAACCAAAAAGATCTTTGGCCTTGTCGGAGCCACCCACCGTGAATGGCAAAGTCACTACCGGGATTTTGGCATTTCCCGCCAGCCATTCCGCGGCGCGCGGATCGTTGTACGGCGAGCGAATTACGGCCCTTGCCGGATCCTTCGCAAGCCGCACGAGCAGCTCGCCCATATGCGACGTGGTCGGCGGCAGGCCGGGCTTGGGTTCGAGACTACCGACCTCGCGGATGCCGAGCCACGCGTTCAGGTAGCTCATGTTTTTATGGTATCCGACGACCGCCACACCCCTGAGCGGGGCCGCGTCTTTTTCCCAGCGCGTCAGCGCTTGTTGCCAGCGCTCGCTAAATGACTTGGCACGCGACCTGTAATACTCCGTCTCGGCGGGATCGAGCCGGATCATTCGCTCGGAGAGCGCGACGGCAATCTTGGCGATATTGCGCGGATCCATATGTACGTGCGGATTGCCCTGCGGATGCACGTCGCCCATCGCGCGATCGAGCCGCTCCGGTATCTCAAGCATTAAAACCTGCGGCGCCGCCTCGAAATATCCGGGTTGACCCCGCTGTATTTTCGCGTTGCCGGCCTGCGTTTGCAGCAAAGGCACCCATCCCACCTCGAGATCCGCGCCGGTGCATATCATTAAATCGGCGCTGCGCGCGCGCGCGATCAGGCTCGGCCGCGCTTCGATGTGATGCGGGTCCTGCAGCGCGGTTGTCGCTACATATACGCTTACCTTGTCGCCGCCCAGCTCCTTACTCAACGCACCCCATTCGGGTTCGCAAGCCATCACGTTGAGTGCGGCCAGAGCCGGTTGCACCATGAACCCGCCTACGCCAAGCAGAATTACTTTCAGCCAATTTTTCATTGCGATGTCCTTTTTTGTCATGCAAGGATTAAAACTTGTGCGCGCCGTGCGCGCCCAGGCTGTAGATGTATTGCACGAAGACCTGGTTGTCGGTTACGCCCAGGCGCGATTTATCCGATGCGAACTGCAGCCGAATGCGGCTAAAGTCGCTCGGGTTCCAGTCAAACATCAGCGTGTTGCGCGTCGGTCTGTGATTGGCGAGCGCCGGGAAATCCGCCGCAACCGGGCCCAGTCCATTGTTGACGATACCGTTGTTGACGGTGCCGAAGCGCAGCGCGTCATAGCGGTAGCCAACGCGCCATTGCGGATAAAACTGCCACACCGCCTGCGCATACCAGCCTGATTGTTTCGTGTTGAAATTGCCAGAGACCGGGCCGCCGAACCCATTGGTGCCGGCTGTATCGTCGTAGATTAGCGCGCCATCCTGTTTGAGTTGGAAATACTCCCCCTGCAACTTCAAGTTTCGGTAAGACGCATTGCCATTCGGAGCCCACTTCAACACCCCGTTGATGCCTGCCAGCTTCGCGTTGCCGGTAAATGTGTTGGTGACCGCGCCACCCACGGAATCTGTGTCGCTGTAAGCACGCGCATTTGGCGATACGCTCAAGTACGAGACGCCGGCGCGCCACGCGGTGCTGGCGCCGATGTCTCCGCCCAGGTTGGCGAATAACGCGCTGCCGCCGACGCCGTTCTTGTTGCGGCCGCTGCCGGGAAACCGGTCGCCGGCGCTGATTTCAGCACCAAGTTCAACCAGCAGATCGGTGGGCGCCACCCATCTCAACTGCAATCCGTCCTGCTTTAGCTGGTTACCAAGAAACGCCTTGTATACCAGCGGCGCGTCCTGAAAATCCCACGTGTGCTGATGCCGTTCGTTCTGATAACCGATGCCGGAGAAAAAGCGCCCGCCCTTGAGCCCGAAGCCGCGCGGCAGCGAGAGCGTCTGGAAATACGCCTCCTCCGCCTCGATCCCGCCCTCGGGGGCAATCGCCAGAATCGCCACCCCGCGAAAATAATGATCGATGTTGGCGGCGATCACGAGTTCAGATTCGGCGAGGCCGAAGCTGCGCTTGGGCGGCCCCACTTCACCGCCGCTCGGCACATAGCCCGTAATCTGATACTGATTCGGATTCTGCGACGTTTTCGCGAACGTCCCTTGCAAAATAAGCGAGACCGCCGGGTTGAATGCGTTCTCGCCGGTGCGGTTGGCGGCGGACGATGCCGCGCTTTCGGCCCTGGCGGAAACTTGCTCTGCTTTGGTCGCGGTGGATTCGGCCTTGGTCGCGGCGGTTTCCGCTTTGCCGGCTTTGCCTTCCGCTTCTGAGAGTCGTTTTTCCAGATTCTGAATGCGTTTTTCGTACGCCTCCCTCATCTGATTTATTTCTTCGCGTATCTTGCCGAGTTCCGAATTTTGCGCCGGCGCGGGGCCGGAAAATGCAAATGCGATCGCCGCAGCGACCAAATTACGTTTGAACATGTGAGCTCTCCTTTAAGCACAACAAAACACGGCAACTGCTGTCAGCAGTCGCCCCGCGAGGTGTGTCAAAGGAGGGTGGGCGGGCCGCGCGCGGCGGGAACAACTAAATTGGCGGGAGAATCCGGGGGGAAATGGTTAAAGCTGCGCTCGGCCGCGTTGTCGGCGATCTGGAGCGGGATTTGGGCGGAATTTATTGCGCCGAGGACTTGCGCAAATGAAACGTGGAAGTCGCAAAGGCCCGTATGCGCGGACTTTTGCTTGTCGCCCTGCTGTTGGCTTTGCGCAGGCAGACGATCCTGCAGGTGGCGCACCTGATGCGTGAGCGCGCCATGCTGCGCGGCCAGCAACAACGCCGCAAGCAAGAGCTGCATCAAGCCGCGTTTCAGCATCATTTAAAGAAGCGCCCCACTTTTAACGACCGCAACCAAACTAACATAAACGGCTGGCGCGATGCAAAATCGGCCGCCCTTTGCGGATACCAACCATGCTTTATACTCGCTCGCCTCAAGCATTGACCTGTGGATCATGAGTCAGATTCTGATATTTTTAATTAAAGTCTATCAATGGTGCCTGAGTCCATTCTTCGGCGGTCAGTGCCGGTTTTATCCGAGTTGTTCAGTCTATGCGAGCGAAGCGATCGACACCCATGGCGCGCTGCGCGGCGGCTGGCTTGCAATCAGGCGCTTGTTGCGCTGCCATCCGTGGCACCCGGGCGGCGTTGATCCGGTACCGCCCAAGAACCGGTGATGGGAGATGGGGAGTCGGCAATCGATGATACTCATGACTCATGACTCATGACTCATGACCCATGGCCCATCACTCATCACTCATCACGGCTGTTTAGCGCCAGCCACGCGACAGATTAAACCTTTCAAATAATCGCCTTCCGGAAAATTCAGCGCGACCGGATGATCCGCCCCGGGACTCAACTGCTCGACGATTTGCGCATCGACACCGGCATCGAGCGCGGCGCCCGCCACAATTTTCTGGAAAAGATCGCGCGATACGCCGCCCGAGCAGGAGAACGTGACGAGCAGCCCGCCGGCGCGCAGCAACTTGAACGCCAGCAGATTGATATCCTTATACGCGCGCGATGCTTTTTCGGCGTGCGCGGCAGTCGGTGCAAATTTCGGCGGATCGAGCACGATCAAATCAAAGCTGCGCGCCTGGTCGCGCAATTTGCGCAGCAACTGAAACACATCGCCTTCAATGCATTCCGCGCCGGGCAATCCGTTTAACGCAACATTATGCTTAAGCAGTTCGAGCGCCGGCCCCGAGCTGTCGATGGCGGTCACGTTCGCGGCGCCGCCTACCAGGGCGTTGACGGTGAAACCGCCGGTATATGCGAAGCAATCGAGGACTTCGCATTGTGCTGCGAGCTCGCGCACGCGCCATCGATTCGCCCGCTGGTCAAGATAGAAACCGGTTTTGTGGCCGTGCGGAACGTCGACTTCAAACATGGCGCCCGATTCGTTCACCACCACCGGTGACGGGGGTGGTGTTCCGCGCAACAAGCCGACACTCGGCTGCAGGCCCTCGAGCGCAAGCACGTCGGCATCCGAGCGCTCGTAAAGCGTCACCGGCTTGACGACTGCCATTACCGCGTCGGCAATCGCTTCACGCCAGCGCATTGCACCCGCGCTCGATAATTGCATCACGACAGTTTCACCATAGCGATCGATTACGACGCCGGGCAAGCCGTCCGATTCGGCGTGCACTAAGCGAACCGCGTCGTGCGCCGGCACCAAACGCGCGCGCAGCGCGACCGCGCGATGGATGCGTGCGAGAAAAAACGCGGCATCGATTTCGCCTCGGCGCCAGTCCCATACGCGGCCGACGATTTGCGACTGCGGGTTGCACGCTGCCATGGCGAGGAACTCCCCCTCGCTACTGCAGATCTCGATGGTTTCGCCCGCCACGGGTTCACCGGTCAGCTTGGCGACCGCGCCCGAAAACACCCATGGGTGACGGCGCTTGAGCGACTTTTCGCGGCCTGGTTTTAGAATCAGCTTATTCATCGATTTCGCGACAATGATGCGACAGGTCGGGTATGCAAATTCTGCGATATCCCGACATTCCGTGCACGTGCTTGCTGCTCATGAGCTAACCTAACTTTTTTTTCTGGCGCGCGGGTGGGCCGCATCATAGACCTTGGCAAGATACTGAAAATCGAGGTGGGTATATATCTGGGTCGTGGAGATGCTCGCGTGCCCGAGCATTTCCTGCACTGCGCGCAGGTCGCCGCTTGACTGCAGCACGTGCGACGCGAACGAATGCCGCAGCATATGTGGATGGACATCGGCCGCCAGCCCGAGCTTGAGCGCCCACGCTTTCATGCGGTATTGCACGGCGCGCGCAGTGAGCCGCGCGCCGTTGCGGCTGACGAACAGCGCAGGCGACTCCCGGCTGACGAGCAATTCGCGTTTTACCAGCCAGTTCTGCAATGCTGCAAGCGCCTGGCTGCCGACCGGCACCACGCGCGTCTTCGCACCTTTGCCCGTCACGCGCACCGTCGCGTCGCCAACATTAATATCGTCCGGCGCGAGGCCGGTGAGTTCCGACAACCGCAGGCCGGACGAATAAAAAAGCTCGTAAATCGCTTTGTCGCGCGTGGCAAGTTCGTCGCCATCCGGAATGTCCATCATGCGCGCGGCTTCATCCGGCGACAAAGCCTGCGGCAGCGACTTCTTCGCTTTAGGCGCGCGCAGGCCGACGCATGGATTGTTGGTGTATCCATGATCGCGTGCGAGATAACGGAAAAATCCGCGCCACGCCGACAACATGCGCGCCAGGCTGCAGCCGTCGAGGCCGCGCGCGTGAAGCTGCGAAATAAAACGCCGCATGTGATGGACTTGCAATTGCGCGAGCGGCGACTCAGCGGCGAGTGCGAGCAGCGCCGCAATATCGCGCTCGTAACTGACAAGGGTATTTTTGCTCAGCCGCCGTTCGGTCGCGAGGTGCCCCAAAAACTCCACCAGCAACTGCGCCGCGCTCGCGGTGCTCAGCACACCGGTCGATTCTTGCCCGGCCGCACGCCTCACCGCCGTCCCGTCACTCGAAGCGGCCCGCCAACGCGGCCGCCGCCACTTCGCCTAAACGCTTTAAGTACAAGGTGCCCATCTCGGGATAAAAGCGTTGGGGATCTTCGCTCGCCAGCGCGAGCAGCCCGAACGAGCGCCCGTTTTTCAACGCGACATATGCAAACGAGCGCAAATGGGTCGCCGCTTCGCCGAACCACTCGGCGGTGTCGACCATTGCATGCGCGCCGCAATAAGGGTTGGCCAGGCTCTCGGCAAAGTCGCGCGCGGCGCAGCTGACCGCGCCGAATTCAGACAGCTTCGGGTGCGTGCCGCCGTCGGGCCACAAGCGCAACACGATATGCGGCACGGCAAAATCTTCGCGCAAATTGAAATGCAGCGCGGCCAGCACAGCTTCGATGTCGCGCGCAGTGACCAGCGCGAGCGTTAAGCGATGCACCTTTTCGCCAATCGCGTCGTTCTCCTCGCCAAACACAATCAATTCGCGCAGCTTGTCTTCGAGCTGTTTGCTTTTATCGCGCAGCGTGAGGATCTGGCGCTCACTGATAGGTATCGCACGACCGCCATGCGGGTGCGGAATCATGATGGTCGCCAGGAATTCAGCCTGCTCTTCAAAAAATTCGGGGTGCTGCTTCAGGTAATTAACGACCGCGTCGGGTGTCATGTGTGCTGCCTCTTGTGAT
>JANYCE010000403.1 GCA_025360445.1 Betaproteobacteria bacterium | reverse complement strand
ATTCGGCGCGCTGTCGGCGAGCGGCAACATCTGGCGGCGGCGCGCGTTCGAGCCGGTGCTGATCGATTCGATGCAGCATATTTCGCCGTGCTATGCGTATCGTGATAAGGCGGCCGACGAAAGTGCAGAAGCGTACGGCTTGCGCATGGCCAACGAGCTCGAAAGCAAAATCCTCGAACTCGGGGCGGATAAAGTTGCCGCGTTCATCGCCGAGACCGTCGTCGGCGCGACGCTCGGCGCGGTCGCCGCGACGCCCGGTTACTTCAAGCGCATCCGCGAAATCTGCGACCACTACGGCGTGTTGCTGATACTCGACGAGGTGATGTGCGGCATGGGGCGTACCGGCACGCGCTATGCATTTGAGCAGGAAGGCATTGCGCCCGACCTGCTGACGGTCGCGAAAGGCCTCGGTGCGGGTTATCAGCCGATCGGCGCGCTGCTGGTCGCCGAAAAAATTCATCGCGCGATCGAGCGCGGCAGCAATGTCGTGATGCACGGCCATACGTTCACCGCCCACCCGGTCGCGTGCGCGGCGGCGCTGGCGACGCAAAATGAAATCAGCGAGCACGCTTTGCTGGCGAACGTAAAGCGTCAGGGCGCTGCGCTGATGGCGGCGCTTAATGACCGCTTTGCCAACCACCCGCACGTCGGCGACATCCGGGGCCGCGGACTTTTCATGGCGCTCGAATTTGTCGCCGACCGCCGCACTAAACAGCCATTTGATCCCGCACTTAAAATTAACGCAAAGATCAAAGATGTCGGCATGCAAAACGGCCTGATCTGCTATCCCGCGGGCGGTCTCGTCGACGGCAAGAGCGGCGATCATGCAATGCTCGCGCCGCCGTATATCGTAACCGCGGCGCATATCAGCGAGATCGTCGACAAGCTGGGACGCACCATCGACGCCGTGCTGCGCGACGTGCGCGTGAAAGCCGCCTAGCCTGCTTTTAGCCGTTATTTAACGGGCAGGAACACCGCGGTCGCGAGGCTCTGAATCACTTTAACGATGGTGCGGTTGTCTTTATCGGCGATTATTTTCGAGAGCACATCGAGGCTGCCGATGATCTTGCCGAACTCGCGTTCGAACGAAAGATTGCGCACCGATGCGGCCGTTTCATTCGAAAGCAAATACAGGTCGCCATTCGACATACGCGCGGCGGAGAGTTTCCACACCGCGATTTCAACGTTGCGCGCGGCATTGTAGAGCCGCTGCGGATCAAGCTCGTCGAGCAGAAAAAATTCAGTCTTATCGTTGAATGCGACCTGCATCATGCTGCCAAGGCCGGCGATGAACGCGAGTACGCGGTCGCCTGCATAGTCGTCGCGGAACGCGAGGTAAATCGCAGCAGGCCCGCGTTGGCCCTTGAGTTCGGCAAACCGCCACTCATGGTGGCTTTCAAAGATCCGTGCCAACCCCGCATCCACCGTCGCGGCGCCGCTTTTTTTCAACTCGCGCGGATTGCGCCGGTAAAGTTTTTCGGCGAGCAGTGTGAGATTGTGAAAAACCTCGCGCTGATGCGCTTCGGCGACGCGGTCGATGTCCGATTTGACGAACTGGGCGGCCCCGAAGCCGCCTCCGGACCTTGAAGGCGTGGTGTTGGTCTGCGCGCAACCTGCAAGCAGCGCGATCGACAAGAGAATTAGCGGGCGCCAAAGCATGCGCCAATCATAACGCTTAGCGATGGCGCCGGCGCGCGCTTAACTTGCCTGAGGCATGCGCTCTATCGAACCAATCACAAAAATCTTTGGCTGCTGCATCACAGCGCGCATCACGCGGTTGCCCTGCATCAGCTTGCGCTTCCATTCATCCGCGCAATACACGCTTGGATTGATCGAGCGCCCCAGAAATTTGGCGGCCGCGATGAAATGCGGAATGACCTCGGCGTACGCAACCGCGCGGCCGATGATCATAATGTCGACGTCGCCGTGCGGCTTGACCGCACCGCGCGCCATTGGACCGTAGATGAATGCAGCATCGATTTGGTCCGCGATTGGCGCCAGCGCCGCGCGCAGCACATCGGCGATCGACGGCTCGGCATCGCCGCTGCCGGCGCCGTCATAGGGTGGCTCACGTAGCATGTTGTCGAGGCTAGGCCGCAACCAGCGGCTGCTCGATGAGCGTGTGCCACGCCGAAACCGGCACGCCGTTTGTCGCATTCACCAGATGCACCGCACGCACTTCGAATTGACCGTCGAGGCGGCCGCCTGCGTCATCGGTGAAGCGCTTTTTAAGCGCTGCGTCGATCTTGCCGTAGGCGAGGCTCAGATGCGGTTCGAACGGCGGCGCTGGATTCATCTCGAAGGCGTCGTAAGCGGCAAGCTGCGCGGCGGCAAGCTCTTCGCTATGCTCGACGGTTACAAAGAGGCTGCGAAAATAATCGTCGCCCGAGTCGATGTCGCCGAGCCTGAGCATAAATGGCTTGATGCGCGCGGCGAGGTGCTTCAATTTAATCTCCGCGCTCGCCAGCGTGGTCTCAGCGCCGGACAACAGAGTGATATGCGGCGGCACCTGCGGTCCGCCCGCTTCTTTGTGTGCGAGCCGCACTAATTTCTGAACATGTTCAAGCGCGTCGCCGGTCGGTCGTAGCCAAACCGCGGCGCGGATAATTTCGCTGGTGTCGATGTGTGCCATGCGGGGTCTCCTTTGGTGCTGAGGTGAAAAGATACCGTACATTCGCCGCGAAGAATAAGTGGCTGCCGGTGCGCCACACCTTGAATCTCGCGTGTGCCGTAAAATGCCACCCAAGGAGAAACTTACTTGCGAGATCGAAGACTAAAGCCGCCCCCTGTGCTGTGTAACATTAGAACTCACGCAGAAAACAGTAGCGGCGCCCGCGATACCGCGAAGAGGATTAGGAAAACCACCTGCGCGATCATGGTGTTTTGCGCCGGTCCGGTTATCGCCCAGGCAGCGACACCGCTATCAGCGAGCCCTTATCCGCAGCGGCCCGTGCGCATCGTCGTCAACGTGACTGCGGGTGGCGGCGTCGACTCGCTCGCACGCATCGCAGCCCAGCATTACACGCAAGTGTGGGGGCAGTCATTCGTCGTCGATAACCGGGTTGGCGCCGGCGGCAGCATCGGCGTCGAGCTCGTCACCAAGGCGGCGCCCGATGGCTATACCCTTCTCGTGACTAGCAGCAGTGTGGTTACCAACGCCGCGCTGCGCCCGCAGAATTACGATCCGGTGCGCGATCTGCAGCCGATCAGCCGCCTCACGTCGAATCCGTACATTGTGATACTGACGCCCTCGGTGCCGGTCGCGAACATCAAGGAACTGATCGCGCTTGCGAAGACCAAGCAGGGCGGCGTCAGTTTCGCGTCTGCCGGCGTTGGCAGCATCGTGCATATGGGCGCCGAATTGCTGAGTGTGATGGCGGGCACGCCGATGACGCATATTCCGTATAAAGGTGTTGCCGATGCGTATCCTGCCGTCGCCGCGGGGCAGGCGGACTGGATGATCGGCAGTCCGCTTTCCGCGCTGCCGCTGATTCGCGCAGGTCGCCTTAAAGCGATCGCCGTCACGGGCGGCGTGCGCGCTAAAACGCTGCCGGACGTGCCAACCGTGGCGGAAAGCGGCATCCCCGGCTACCAAGTCGTCGCGTGGTTCGGCATGTTGGCGCCCGCGCGCACGCCGCCCGCAATCGTCGCAATGTTAAATGCCGAAGCGCGCCGCTCTCTGCGAACGCCGGAAGTCGCGCGCCGCATGGAGATCGAAGGCACCGATGTCGTCGGCAATTCTCCTCAGGAGTTTGCGGACGAGGTCAAAGCGGAATATGTAAAGTGGCTCGATCTTGTAAAAAAGACGGGCATGAAGTTTTGATTTAAAGCCTTGCCCCCATTCCGGCCTTCCCTCGCATTGCGAGGGCGAAGGTTTAACCTTTTTTAGCTCCCTCGTGCATCGCACGGCAGAAAGTTTTAACTGTTTTAGATTCCCTTTCTTGCAACGCGGGGGCGTGGGCAAGGTGGGGGCAGCCGGAGAAATAATGAAAGAAAAAAAATTCAGCACCGCAATTCTGCTAGTTATTATCTGCGCAAGCAGCGCTGTAAATGCGCAAGCAAATTATCCAAGTCGCCCGATCCGCTTTCTTGTCGGCGTGGTGCCGGGCGGCGCGGCTGACACGCTCGCGCGCGCCATCGGGCAGCGTTACTCGATCGCCTTCAACCAGCAAGTGATCGTCGACAACCGGCCGGGCGCCAATCAAACCATTGCGACTGACCTTGCGGCCAAGGCGGCGCCCGATGGTTACACGATCGTGATTGTCGCCGCCGGTCACGCGATCAGCCCCTCTCTTTACAAA
>JANYCE010000364.1 GCA_025360445.1 Betaproteobacteria bacterium | reverse complement strand
TCGCGTTTGCGTTCAACCGCGGCCGCTGATATCGTGCGGCGGTAATTTTAAAGCATACAATTAAGTCATTGGAGGAAGCATGAACTTTACTGCAATCGCATTCGCGTTCGCCGCCACTGCCGCATTGAGCAGCACCGCATCGGCGCAAGCCTGCATCGATAAAAATCTTTCCTATTACCAGGCATTCCCGGCGGGCGGCGAATCTGATATCGCGGCGCGCCATCAGCAGATCGTGCTGAAAAAGAAATGTCCCGGCATCGAAACCATCATTCAATACAAGCCCGGCGCCGGCGGTGGCCTGATGTGGGCGCAAATGAACGGCTTGCCGGCCGACGGCTATAACGTGGTCGGCATTAACCTGCCGCATATCGTTCTGCAACCGCTTGAAGGCCAGGTGCAGTACAAAACCGAAGACATCACGCCGGTGTACTGGTTTCACTACACGCCCGATGCAATCGTCGTTGCCAATGACAGCCCAATCAAGACCTTCGCCGATCTCATTAAGATGGCGAAAGCGCAACCCGGCAAGCTTACGCTGGCAGGGTCCGGCACCAATTCGGCCAACCATGCCGCGCACGAAAAGCTTAACATCGTGGCGGGCATTCAGACGACGTATGTCCCGTTCAAAGGTACCGGCGATCTAACCACCGCGGTCATCGGCCAGCACGTGACCGGCGCCATGTCGTATTCCGCGTTCGCGATTAACACGAACACCAAGGTGCGGGCGCTCGCGGTCGCGATGGACAAGCGCCATCCGCTGCTGCCGGACGTGCCGACCTTCAAGGAACTCGGGTTTGAATGGGTCGATGGCGCTTACCGCGGCATCGGCATGCCGAAGGGCACCCCGGCGGATGCGCGCAAACGCATGTCCGACTTGTGGGCGGCACTCAACAACGATCCGGAAATGAAAGAGCTCGCGTTCAAAAGCGGATTCGAGCTAATCAATGTCAGCGTCGATAAAATGGAACCGTTCATGCGCGAGCGGGCGAAGGCTTATACCGAAGTCGCGAAGCGCCTGGGACTGGTCAAGTAGAGTCATCGCGAGTCATCGTTAAGAACTCCTCCCCCTTCAAGTGGGAGGCCGGGAGGGGGATGGGTAACATTAATTGACCCATCCCCACCCTAACCCTCCCCTTGAAGGCGAGGGAATTTCATCAGCGCGTTACTTTAAGTTCGCGATTTTGCGCGCGGGCCCCGTCAGTTCGAGGATATGCATGCCCGTGTTGGCGCGGTCGACGGCGTAGATGTAACCGCGGTCATCGACTTCGGCATTGTTGGTTTGAATCGCGATCTTGCAGCTTTCAACGCCGTTGACCCGCAAGCAACGCTTCGCCGTGTTCTTGTTGATCGCCGGTATGTAATAAGCAACTTCACGTGGCGTGAATGGGTCGCGCACGTCAATCACACGCAAACCCGCGTTAAACCATGAAATGAACACGAGCTTTTTGTAGTAAATCGGCCCCATATCTTCGTTCGAGGAATGGGTCCCGAAGCGCCCGCCCCGCGCGCAGAAGTCGCCGCTTTTTTCCGGTACGTAGAAGTTCGACACGTTATACGGCTTGGTCTCGTCGGTGATGTCGACCATAAACATCATGTGATAGTCCTCATGGCATTCGTTCTGGGTCGATTCGTTGACGACCAGCAGGAAATCGCGCTTGGCCGGCTTGCCGCTGCGAAAGTCGCCGGTCTTGGTATGAAATTTCTCGAACGCCGGCACCTCCATCCCCAGCATCGGAAAAGTCGTATGTGCACCGACCGTCGGATACATGTCGAGGCGGCTGACTTGCGGATATAAGAGATTTTCGGCAGTCGGCGCGAATGGATCGCTCGACGCTGGATTGCCTTTGAGCAATTTTTCGCGATCGACGATCTGGATAACGCCGCTCAACAGCGTGCCGTAACCGAAGTAAACACGGTTGCCGAGCACGATCGGCCCATGTGTGTCTTCCGGCACGTTTTCGCCCGCCGAGCCCGGCTGCTGCCCGACCAGTGCAAAGTTGCGGATGAACTTCGGATGCGCAGGGTCCGACAAATCGTAAATCTTCGTCATGCGCTTGGTGCGCCACTTTTCCGGCCGGCCATCCGATATTAAATAGGCGATGCCGGTATCGCATTCCCACCAGTTCTTATGCGTGTCCTTGAGCCCGCCGATCACCGTCGTGATCAGACTCGGCCGCTCAGGCGACGTAACGTCCCACACTTCCTGCGCAGCGGTGCCGCCAGTGCGCAGCATGTAAACCTTTGACGGGTCGCCTTTGGGCAGCTTCTTGCCGTCGCATATGCGCACCATCTGCGCGCCGCCCTGTTCACCCAGGCCCGGCTCGCCCGGAATATGCGTCAAGTATTTCGGACGCTTGGGATCGGTGACATCGACGATCGAGGTGCCATTATTTTCTTTTTGCTTCGTTAGCGGATTGAGCGGCTGCGGAATGTCCTGCGTGCCGCCGTGGTGGCCGACGTAGGCGATGTAGCGGTCGCCTTGGTGATGAATGACGGGCTGATAGGCACTGCGCGCCTGCAGATCGCTGTAGCCTACCAATTGCATGTTTTTGGCCTCGGGCTTGCGCGAAGCCGGATGAATAAAAGGTGACTCTGCAGCAGCGACGTATCCCGCGATCAGTGCTGGCGCGACGGCGAGTGCGCGTAGTGCGTGACTAAACCATTTCCGATTGCGTTGCATAAACTTCCCCCCAGATAATTTAGCGGCCTCATTAAATGGAGGCTGACGATCGCTGACCAGCGCGCTCTATGATTACGGGAACGATTCTGGCATATTCCACACCATCCAGCCAGCCACCAGAGTGGCGTGCCGTTGCGCTTTAAAGGTAGCGCAGGCGCCCGCGCTTCGTTTAATCAAAAAGCTTTGCAATGAGAATATCTGTCCTCATATTTGCGGTGTTTACTGCCGTCGCGTTTGCAACCGCGCAGGCGGCCGATGCGCTCCAGAAAACATTTGACCTCAACATCGTGCACGGCATAGCGCCGGCGGCACAGCGTTTGCTAAAAGTACAGAAAGGCGACGCTCTGCGTGTGCGCATCACCAGTGATGCACCGGGCGAATTGCATGTGCACGGTTATCGGTTGTCGTTGCAATTGAAGCCCGGCCAGCCGGAGGAACTCGCATTTACCGCCTATGCGACAGGCCGCTATCCGATCGAATGGCATGACGCGGCAGCGCCGACCGGTTCGCGCCATCGCAGTGCGCCGCTCGCGACGCTTGAAGTGCGGCCGCGATGACCCGCGCGTGCTATGCCGTGGCGGCGCTCCTGGGTGTGCCCGCATCCGCTTACGCACATGCATTTGATCAACGCTATGATTTGCCGGCGCCGCTCTCTTATTTCGTTACCGGCGCTGCGGCGGTCGTGGTCTTATCGTTCGTCGTCGCTCAAATTGTCGTCGAGCACACCCGGCCATCCGTTGCGACGGGCACGCGTCAATTCCATATCGGGACGCTCCTGCCGCTATGTCGAATAGTGGCGCGGTCGGTTGGACTTTTACTTTTTGCAATCACGGTAATTGCCGGACTTTATGGCACTGCCGATCCGTTAATGAATCTCGCGCCTACGGCGGTCTGGATTCTCGGCTGGATCGGATTGTCATTGGTGGTTTCATGCGTCGGCAATATCTGGCCGGCGCTCGATCCGTGGCGCACATCCTTCGATCTCATCGACACACTCGCGCGGCGGGCCGGCATTAAAAATGGAATTTCGCTTGGCTGGCGCTACCCTGCCGCAGTCGGCGTCTGGCCGGCAGTAGCGTTGCTGCTGGCCCTGTGCTGGTTTGAAGTTGCTTATCCGCAGGCTGCGGTGCCGTACCGCCTCGTGAGCGTGTTGCTCGCGTGGTCTGTATTCACGCTGCTCGGCATGGTGTGTTTCGGCGCTGACAAGTGGCAAACCAATGGCGACGTATTTGCGATTTATTTCGCAACGCTCGGCCTGTTCGCGCCGTTGGCGGCAGGCCATGATGCGCACAGCATCCGCGGGCGGGCGCCCGGCCGCGGACTCATGACCGCACCGGCGCCATCCACCGCACTCATAGGCTTCGTGATTGCAATGCTGTCGACCGTGCTGTTCGATGGTTTGTCGAGCGGACAATTATGGTGGGTCGTGCAGACCGAACTCACGCGCGCGGCCCCGTTCCTGCTCGACACGAACGGCTACCGTCTGAGCGCCGTCGGGCTCATTGGTGTGTGGCTGGCATTTTTAAGCGCCTATGCGCTCACCTGTGCGTTGACGACGTTGCTCGTCCCCCGATACGACACCGGCCAAATAGCCCGCCTGTTCGCGCTGACGCTGGTGCCGATTGCGATCGGTTACAACATCGCGCACAACTGCGGGATATTTCTGGTGCAGGGACAGCAATTCGTCGCGCTGGCCTCAGACCCGCTCGGCATAAAGTGGGATCTGTTTGGCACCGCGAACTTCCGGGCCGACATCGGGCTGATGGATGCACGCGTGACCTGGTATGTCGCGCTCATTGCGATCGTCGGCGGCCATGTCATCTCGGTCTGGCTTGCCCACCGGTTGGCATTACGCGAATTCGGCACTCGCCGCGAAGCAGCGCTCGCGACGATCCCGTTGACTGTGCTGATGGTCGTATTTACGATTTTCAGCCTGTCCGTGATAGCCGAGCCAATGGTAAAGTTCGACACTCCGGAGTCCAACAAGAGCCGCTAAAGTCGCGACATTTTAGATTCTTCCCGGAAGGTCGCCCGTTTTACTGTCATACAAACTCATACCAAGGGACACACATGATTTACGAAATCCGCACCTACGACATCAAGCCGGGCACACTGGCCGAAGTCGAAAATCGCTTTGCCGAAGCCTACGAGCACCGCAAAAAGCATTCGCTGCTGGCAGCGTTCTTTCATACCGAGATCGGCCCGCTAAACCAGATCATCCATATCTGGCCTTACAAAGACCTGGAAGAGCGCACGCGCATCCGCGCCGCTGCGATCGCCGACAAAACCTGGCCACCGAAAACGGGCGAATTTTTGACCGCGCAGCGCAGCGACATCTTCGTCCCCGCGCCGTTCTCGCCTGAATTCAAGCCGGGCAAGCTGGGCCCCTACTTCGAAATGCGCACCTATACCTATCAGCCGGGAGCGCTGCCGAACGTGCTCGATAACTGGGGCAAGGCGCTGCCCGAGCGCGCCAAGCTCAGCCCGCTCGTCTTCTGTGGCTTCTCGGAATTGGGCAGCCTCAACAAATGGCTGCACATCTGGGCCTACCCGACGCTCGATGCACGCAACAACACGCGCGACAAAGCCAAGGACGCCGGCATCTGGCCACCTTCCGTGGTTGCCGCCAAAAACGGCGGCAAAAGCATTCCGTACGTGATGCAGGAAAACAAAATCGTGATGCCGGCAAAATTCTCGCCTGTGCAATAAGCAGAAAACGAAGGCCTGTTTGTTCAGGAAAGGGGGCGCGTGCCCCCTTTTTTATTGCGCATGACTTTCTTATATTTTTTTTGGCAAGCTTGGTCACGGGCGACAATGCATTGCCGGTTGCCGCACCAGATGCCGTGTTGTCGAAAATGCACCCTGCAGGTGTTGTGCGTGTTGCCAAAGCAGACTATTAACTCTGCTGGAGTCCTGCTGATTGCCGGACGACAAAGCATTTCAATCATCATATCGACTGCGGGAAGTGCTGATGTAACGTAGATCGCGCCAAGTTGCTTTGGAGTTATTGCCTCACTGCCACCGACGATAAATCGAGGTTGAGGCTCGGGTGTCCCACCGAGCCAACTTGGAAAACCATTGTTTCCTTCCTTTTCGTGCGAAGCCGGATTGACAAATATTGGTGTCAATTTGGCGGAGAAATATATGTGCCCTATTAACCGCCGCGCAGATTCTTGTTGAAGAAATCCACCGTCCGCTGCCACGCGAGCTTGGCCGCAGCATCGTCGTAACGCGGCGTAGTGTCATTGTGAAAGCCGTGATTCACGTTCGGATAAATGAACGCCTCATAGCGCACGTTGTTCGCTTTCAGCGCCGCTTCATACGCGGGCCAGCCGGCGTTGATGCGCTCATCGAGTCCGGCGTAGTGAATCAGCAG
This sequence comes from Betaproteobacteria bacterium, assembly GCA_025360445.1. Lineage (GTDB taxonomy): Bacteria > Pseudomonadota > Gammaproteobacteria > Burkholderiales > SG8-41 > PALSA-1004. Next base: position 1,283 of record JANYCE010000364.1, on the reverse strand, counting down.
CGGCGCCTTTATTTTTGCGACGTCGTCGGCAGACGGCTGTACGCCGTAAAAGGGTACCGCGCCGCCCAGATCGGGTAAGCGCACCGCGAGCATGTTCGCGATCCCGCCGCCGAAGCAGAAGCCGACAGCGCCGATCTTGCCCGTGCATTCGGGGCGCGCTTTCAACAATTGTGCGCCGGTCACCAGGTCTTCGGTGCGCTTCGCGGCGTCGAGCGTCGCAAACGCCTTAACCGCTTTCTCTTCATCACCGGGATAACCGCCAAGCGGCGTCAGCGCATCCGGGGCGAATGCGACGTAATTTAAGAGCGCGAGCCGGCGCGTCACGTCTTCGATATACGGATTCAAACCGCGGTTTTCGTGAATGACGACTACCCCGGGCAGCTTACCGCTTGCATTCGCCGGTTTAGCAAAATAGCCGCGCATGGTGCCGGAACCCTGCGGCGACGGGTAGGTCAGGTACTCAGTCTTGAGGCGCGCGTCGTCCTTGGGAACCTGCTGCGCCCACGCGAAATTGGGTCGGAGGCTTTCCAACATGGCCGCCGCCGTAAACCCGCCGACCGCATACTTTCCCGCGCGGTCGATAAAATCCCGCCGGTTCATGCGGCCATGGACGTAACCGTCGAACAGATTCAAAACTTCCTGCGGAAAATCGGTTGCTTTTTTGCGCTCCATGACCACTCCCTCCACGCAAAACAAATGATGCACATTTCGTCGTGCCGCCGCATGCCGGCATCCAAGGATGTGTTTTATAAGTCCCCTGGATTCCGGCTTCCGCTGGAATGACGGGCGCTGTTTCCTTACTGCAATCTCAAGCGAGCTTGCGATCCACGTCGAGCAGAGCCAGCTTCACTTTTTCCGGCAACATCGGTGTATGACGCAGACGCGCGCCGGTCAGTTTAAACACCGCGCTTGCAATCGCCGGCGCCACCAGCGGCGTCGACATCTGCCCTGCGCCGGTCGGATGATTGTCAGTCAACATGACTTTGATAAACATCTCAGGCACGTCGCGCATGCGCGGCACGGGATAATTGTCAAAATTAGATTGCTCTATTGCACCGTCCTTGAACGTGATGCGCTCGGTCAACGCCAGGCCGAGCCCGTAAACGATCGAGCTTTCGGTTTGTGCGATCACGTTGTCCGGCTGCACCGCAATGCCGCAGTCGATCGTGCACCAGAACTTGTGCACGCGTATCACGCCCGTCGAGCGGTCGACCGACACCTCCGCGATGCCGCCCAACTGCGAGCCGGTGTAATCGATGTACGCGAATCCGAGCGCACGCCCG
>JANYCE010000356.1 GCA_025360445.1 Betaproteobacteria bacterium | reverse complement strand
CTGAGGCTCCCTTTTTTTATTGGACAGATGCGCTGATTTACGCGCTCCAGTACCGATATAGGTATTGGCCGAACAGCGCGATGGCGACAAGCGCGAGCGCGCGTTTGACCCAGCGGCGAAACATGCCGGCATCGATGCGATCACGCACGCGCGCGCCCGCGAAACCAGCGCTTACCGCAACGACGCAGAACGGCAGCGTCGCCATCCACTGTGTCGCCGTTACGCCGCCATGCAGTGTCAGCACGGCAAACTGGGTCGATTTGCCCACTAAAAAGCAGATTTGCATCGACTGCACCATCATGGCGGGGGCGAGGCCAAGGGCCAAGTAGTAAATGATCAGCGGCGGGGCGGCGACGTTCGCGGCCCCCTCAAATAAGCCCGCGGCCGTGCCCGCCAGCGGCGCGAACGCTTTTTCATGACGCTTGACCAGCGGCCATTCGCCGCGCGAAAAGCGGTCGAGATTTAAGTAAACCACAATGATTAGCGCGAGTAGCAGCTGATACGGCGCGTCCGGCGCGGCCACGAAGATCCAGGTTCCGGCGAGCGCACCAACGAAGGCGAAGACGGGCATCAGCCAGAATCGCTTCAAAGTCGCCGCGAGCGGACCACTGGTTGCGAGCGTAACTATGACCGTGGCGAGCGTCGGCAGCAACACGATAATAATCGCCGTGCGCATGTCCAGCATCATCGCGACCATCGGAGTGGCGATGAACGGAAAGCCGAAGCCGAGCGCGCCCTGCATGAAGCCGGCCAGCAGGACCGCGAGTGTGAGCCAGAGGATGGCCGCGAGCGGCAGTGATTCGAGAGCCGTCATCGATTAGCCGTCGAACGAATTACTCGCGCAGCGCGGCGGGCAGCCAGAGTGCCAACTGCGGAAACAGCAGCACGAGCACCAGGCCCACCAGCTGCAGCAGCATGAATTGCATCATCCCCGCGTAAATGTCCTTGAGCGACCAGTCGGGCACCACGCCGCGCAGAAAGTACGCCGACATTGCTACCGGCGGCGAGAGCCACGCGGTTTGCAGGCACACGGCCACCAGGGTGCAGAACCACACCAGGTCGACGTTCATTTTGGTCAACAGCGGCAGGAAAATCGGCACCACGATCAGCACAATCGGCACCCACTCGAGCGGCCACGCGAGCAGAAAGATGATGACCAGCATCAGGCCGATCATCACGGTCGGCGAGAAGTTGAGTCCGAGCATGGCCTCGGCAATGAAGTTTGCGCTGCCCAGTCGCGAGAACACCGCGCCGAAAAAGTTGGACGCCGCAACCAGGAGCAGGATCATGCTCGAGAGCTTGAGCGTTTCGTATACCGAATGGAGCAACCGCTTCCAGGTCATTTCACCGTAGAGAGTGACCATGAGGACGGTGACCGTGCAGCCGACCGCCGCGCAGTCGGTTGGCGTCGCCATGCCCGCCATGATTGTGCCGAGCGTCGCGAGCGTGACGATCAGCATCGGCACAGTGCCGATGGCAAGGTCCTTCAGCACCTTGCCTATGGGCTCGCGCTCCTCGACCGGCAACGGCGGACCCAGAGCGGGGTTGAACCAGCAGCGCACGGTGGTGTAGATGCAAAATATCGCCGAGAGCATGAAGCCGGGGACGATCGCGGCGCTGAAGAGTTCGGTGGTCGGTACGCCGACCACCGGGCCCATGACCACCAACATCACCGACGGCGGAATAAGAATTCCCAGCGTGCCGCCCGCGGTAATCGCACCCGCCGACATGCGGATGTCGTAGCGCCCGCGCCGGATTGACGGCGCGGCCATCACGCCCAGCAGCGTCACGGTCGAGCCGACGATGCCGCTCGCAATGCCGAAGATGGTGGCCGTGATCAGGATGGCGAGGTAAAGCGATCCGGGCAGCGGCCCGAACAGCAGTTGAGTGCCGCGGAACATGCGCTCCATCAATCCTGACTGCTCTAGCAGATAGCCCATGAACAGAAAGAACGGGACTGCGGCGAGCGTGGTGTCCTTCATCACCGAGAAAAGCTGCAGGGTCATTAGATGGAAGACGACATCGCCGAAGCCGAGCATGCCGAACAGGAGCCCCACCGAGATCAGCGTGAACGCGATAGGGAAGCCGATGAATATCGCACCGAATAAAAAAAACAGCGAAATTATGCCGAGCCATTCCGGCGTCATGGAAACGTTGGGGCCAGGCCCCTTCCATCAGGCGCGCCCCGAACATGCCCCGCCCCCTTGGGAGCCCCGTTCACGGCCAGGCTCCGTGGCGGGCGGCCCAGATGCTTTTGAGGAATTCAGAGATTCCTTGCAGCACCAGCAGCAGAACAGCCAGAAACAGCACCCCCTTAAGCGGATAAATGATCGGCATCCACGGGCTACTGACAACGCGTTCTGCCTGGTCCCACGAACGCACGAAAAATTCCCATGACAGATATAAGAGCGCGAGCATCGCCGGGAAGAAAAGCACCAGATATCCAGCCGCGTCAACGAGGCCCTGAACCCTGGGCGACCATTGCCCGTAGAGGCTGTCGGTGCGGATGTGCCCTTTCAGGAGCAGCGTAAACGCGGCGCCGAGCATGTAGTGCGCGCCGTACAGCATGAACGTGAGGTCATAGGCCCAGATCGTGGGCGCGTCGAAAAAGTAGCGCGCGATCACCTCGTAGGTAAGCGCGAAAATCAGCGGCACGATCAGCCACGCAGTGAGACGCCCCGACCATAGGGCAATCGCGTCCAGCGCGCGGATGACCGGCAGCATAGTCGCCGCTTAGCCCGCGCCACGCAAAAAAACGGAGGCGCAAATATTTGCTCCTCCGTTGGCCCAGAGTTCCAATAGCCTCATTTTTTGGGTGCGGCCGGTCCCTGGTGAATCGGCGCAGATTTCAGCGCTGCATTGCCGAGGTTCGCGTACAGGTCGAGGATCTTGGTCCAGTACGGCACCACTGTCTTGGCGAAAGTTTTTTGCGAGTCGAGCACCTGCTTGAAGAAAGCGTCTTTCGTCGAATAGCGATCGAGCACCACGTTCGTCGCGCGCACAAATTCCGGGTAAAAGTCGCGCGGCGTGTCGTGGATCGTTACTTTAAATTCTTCGCGCAGCTTGACGATGGCCTGCGCGTTGCGAAACACGTTGTAGGTATAGGTTTCCATCATCGACGCCATCGCGGCAGTGCGCATGATTTCCTGCAGGTCGGGCGACAGCTTGTCCCACACGCCCTTGTTAATCAGCACTTCGCCTATATCGGTCGACTGGTGCAGGCCCTGCAGATAGTAATTTTTCCACACCGTATGCAGGCCGAGGTTCATATCGTCGGCGGGGCCGATCCACTCGGCTGCATCGATCGTACCGCGTTGCGCCGCCGGCACGATCTCGCCGCCGGGCATGGCCACCGCCGCCACGCCCATCTCCTTGAAGATCTCTCCGGTAATGCCGGGCGGCGCGCGATATTTCATTTTTTTGAAGTCGGCAGTGTCTTTGATCGGGCGTTTAAACCAGCCGAGCGGATCCGGCCCCATAGGCTGAATAAACAGTGGCTCGACTTTAACTTTAAGGATGTCGCTGTAGAGCTTGCGATAGAGATCGTATCCGCCGCCCTCGAAAATCCAGGCGACGTGCGAGAGCTGATCGAGGCCAACGCCCGCGCCGGCCATCGGATTGCTGAAGAGCCCGGCCGCAGGGTGCTTGCCGGACCAGTAATGCGTCCACGCGTAACCGCCTTCGACTACGCCTTTATCCACGGCGTCGAGAATCTCGAAGGCCGGTACGATCGCACCGTCCGGCAGAATTTCCATTTTGATGCGGCCGTTGGACATCTTGTCAACGCGGTCGCCAAATTTCTTTAAAAGTTCGAAGTAGATGCTTGCCGCGGGCACTGCGGCCTGGATGCGCATTTTTTGTGATTGCTGCGCATGGCTTACGCCTCCCAACAAAACCGATACCGAGAGCACCGCCAGCGAGCGGCATATCCACTGAATTGCCATGACTCCTCCAAATGAAAACGAGCGTTGACCTTCGACCAGATTGCGCCGCATGACACGTCTGTTGCGTGTTTTGCGAACGGCTCCGGACGCCGGACTTGCACCCGGCCGAACCGTTCTGAACGCCAACGCATGCTAGACAAAAAAACCTCGCTTCGCAATACTAAGTTGGACGCCGCCGCCTGCCTGGTCTCATCATGCGGGAGTAATGTTGATCTCTTTCGGATTTCGCCGCTGCGTCCCAATGTCATGAGCGACCGCTTGATGTATGACTTCGTTATCATTGGTGCCGGCTCGGCCGGCTGCGTACTCGCCAATCGCCTGAGCGCCAGCGGGAAGCACTCAGTGCTGTTGCTCGAAGCGGGACCGCGCGACAACTCGCTGTGGATTCATCTGCCGATCGGCTATGCGAAGACCATGTTTCATCCGGTCTACAACTGGGGTTTTTATACCGAGCCCGAACCCGCGATGAACAACCGCCAGATCTACTGGCCGCGCGGTCGCGGCCTCGG
>JANYCE010000334.1 GCA_025360445.1 Betaproteobacteria bacterium | reverse complement strand
ACCGCGAGTTGATAAGCGGCGAACGGGCCGGCCAGCACGTGCGTGCAGTCGAGTATCTTAATGCCTTCAAAAGGTCGCATGACTCGGTCTTCCTTGGTGACGGGTGAAAAAAAATTATGAAACACTAACAAGTTTATTTTTGTCATTCCGGCGCGTGAGAGCTTGCCCCGCCGGGGCTGGAATTCAGTGCAGTGGAGCCCCTGGACACCAGCCTGCGCCAGAGCGACGAACTTAAAACACAGGCTACTCAGCCGACATGCTTGGCCAGAAACTCAAGCGTGCGCTTGCGCGCAAGCTGCGAACTCTCGGCGTTATACGACCCGCGCTGATCGCAATTAAAACCATGGCCGGCAGAATAAAAATAATGGATCTGATCTGTATGCGCGGCGGCGACTTCTTTGGCCTTGTCGAGCGGAATCGATTGATCGGTCTCGCCCCACTGAAACATTACCGGACATTTCGGCTGCTCACCTACCAGGCCCGGAACACCACCGCCGTAATAAGGCACTGCACAGGCAAGCCCCGCCAAATTGCACGCTGCTTTCCACGCCACCGTGCCGCCCCAGCAATAACCGACGATGCCGGTCTTGCCGGCTGAAGCGACGTTCTGCATTGCGGCGGTGACGTCTTTCAACGCGTCATCCATGTTCATTTTCTGCATGAGGCCGCGCCCGATTTCGATGTCGGCGGGCGTGTAACCAATGTCGAACCCCGGTTGCACGCGATCGAACATGGCCGGCGCGATCGCGAGGTATCCGTCCGCCGCGTATTCGTCGGTAACTTTTTTAATGTGACTGTTCACGCCAAAGATTTCCATCACGACCACGAGCGCCCCCTTCGGCGGGCCTTTCGGCTCAGCACGATAGGCGGAAAATTTGTGGCCGTCAGCGGCCGTCAGTTGAATCATGCTGCCCATAGCGTTATCTCCTCGAATTAATTGTTGCAAAATGATAGCGGCGAAAATTATAACCCGCTGAGGCGAAATGAGCAGGTTCGCGCATCGCACTGTGCCTCTAACGATACGCGGACGCTTGACCGAATATGATCGGCGCGGAGCAATTCGGCGCGCTTGGCCTCCCCGGTTCGCGTTGGAGAAAAAATCCGAACTATCCAGCGGCATGATTGCGCGCTGCGTTTGCCCCGGAATATTTGCGCGCATAGCCGGCGTTGCCGTCACCGCTGGTTTGACAATCGCCCAATTTGACATTTGCCCGGTTTGACATTCGTTGTACGGTAATTCAGTATCTTCACCCCTGCCGCGCGAGTTCACGCGTGAACTGCCCCGGTCGCCCGCACTCCCCCTATTTACAGAAACATTGAATCTGCATGCTGGTCGAAAATCATACCGAAGCTACCGGCCAGCGTGCCGCGCCGCGGCGCATCGCGCCTCTGCGCATCACTGCCTATACGACCACCACAGCCGCGGGTACCGGTAAAGAACCCTTGTTGGCAGCTTTGCGCGCAGGCGTCAGCGCGCTGCGGGAGAATGACTTCGGCGCCGCCCCGCTGAAGACATGGATCGGACGTGTCGCCGATGTCGAGTCGACCGCACTACCGCAGTCGCTCGCCGGTTGGGACTGCCGCAACAACCGGCTCGCGTGGCTCGGCCTGCTTGCTGACGATTTCATCGACGCAGTGCATGCCGCGCGCCAACGCCACGGGCCGGCGCGGGTGGCGCTCGTACTCGGCACCTCAACGTCAAGCATTGGGGCGACCGAAGACGCCTACCGGTCGCTCGATGCTGAAGGGCGCTTTCCCGCCAACAACCGCAACCCGCTGGTTCACACACCACATTCGCTCGCCAACTTCGTGCACGCGGCGCTCGCGCTTGAAGGACCGTGCGTCACAGTCTCCACCGCCTGCTCGTCGAGCGCCAAAGTGTTTGCGACAGCGGAACGGATGCTCAGGCTCGGCCTGGTCGACGCGGCCATCGTCGGCGGCGTCGATACCTTGTGCGGCAGTGTGCTATTCGGCTTCAATGCATTGCAGCTTATTTCCCCGGCGCCGTGCCGCCCGTTCGACGCGGAACGCGACGGCATCAGCATCGGGGAAGCTGCGGGTTTCGCCTTGCTCGAACGCATAACCGATGCCGGCGAAGGTCCGGTCCTGCTGGGCTACGGCGAATCGAGTGACGCTCACCACATGTCAACGCCGCACCCGCTGGGCCTTGGCGCCGAGCTCGCGCTTGACGATGCGCTTGCCCGCGCCGCTTTAGACGCAAGCGAGATCGACCACATTAACCTGCACGGCACGGCAAGCGCCAAGAACGATGAAGTTGAAGCGGCATTGGTCGCGCGGCGCTTTCCAGCGCGAACGCATGCAAGCTCGACCAAAGGTTTCACCGGTCATACGCTCGGCGCGGCCGGCATTGTCGAGGCGGCAGCGAGCCTGCTCGCCATCGAACACGGCTTTATGCCGGGCACCGTCAACACCCGAACCCTCGATGGCGGATGCGGTCCGCAAATCCGCATCACATCGGCGAGCGCCGCGGTTCGCTTTGCGCTGAGCAACTCATTCGGCTTCGGTGGCAACAACTGCGTGCTCGTATTCGGCGCCGGGGCCCAGCGATGAACCCGCTTCATTTCTGCATCGACAGCGTCGCCTTCTGGGCCCCTGCCCTGCCCGGCTGGCAGATTGCGCGCGCCGCATTTCGCGGCGAAGGCGCGCCGGTCGACCCGCCGGCCACGCGGCCTGCACCCGCAATCTTGGCGCCGGCCGAACGACGCCGCGCGCCCGACAGCGTCGCGCTCGCGCTGGAAGTAGCCGCTGTCGCAGTCCGCGAATCGGGTCGAGACGCGGCGATGCTGCCGTCAATTTTTATCTCCGCGCACGGCGATCTCGCCGTCAATGACTACATGTGCACGACGCTGGCCGACCAACCGGCCCTGGTCTCGCCGACGCGCTTTCACAATTCCGTACATAACGCCGCAGCGGGCTACTGGACAATCGCGACCGTTTGCCGGGCGGCCAGCACCGCGCTCACCGCATTCGACACGAGCTTTGCGGCGGGCCTGCTGGAGGCCGCGACGCAGTGCATCGCCGACCAGCAAGCCGTGCTCCTCGTCGCATACGATGTACAGGCAGTGGGCGCACTGGCAATGGTGACGAAGAGCGAGGGCCTGCTCGCCGCAGCGCTTGTACTGGCGCCCGCGTCTTCAACCGGCTCGCCGGGCAAGCCATGCTTTCACGCGAGTCTGGTTGCCGGTGCGATTGACTCGCCGCCGCTGCGCTCGAGTGCTGCTAAAGCCCTCGCGGGCAACGCCATGGCTGACGCTCTGCCTTTTTTTGAAGCGCTGGCGTTCGCCACCGACCGGCCGCTCGATTTGCCGCTTACTCGCACGCTCACGTTGCGCCTGACGCCATGACACCGCGCCACGACGTGGTAATTGCCGGCGGCGGCCTTGCGGGCCTCACCCTCGCACTGCAACTCAAGCAGTCGTTCGGCGACCTCGATATTCTGGTCCTCGAACGCCGGCGCGAACCCGCGCCTGCGGCCACGCACAAAGTCGGCGAATCGTCAGTCGAGATCGGCGCCAATTACTTCAGCCAGGTGCTCGGCCTGAAGGCGCACCTTGATGAACATCATCTCAAAAAATTCGGCTTTCGTTTCTTCTCGTCGGAAAGCCGGCGCGACATTGATGCGGTCAGTGAAATCGGCGCGAGCCGCCCCCTCGCCGTGCCGAGCTATCAGATCGATCGCGGCATCTTCGAAAATTTTCTCGCTGACGAAGCCGCGCGGCGCGGTATCACTGTTGTCTGCGGCGCTATGGTCGGCAACATCGAGTTGAGCGAGTCGGGCGCGCTGCATCGAGTCAGCTACACCGTGGCCGGCGCAGCGTGCGAGGCGACGGCGCGCTGGGTGATCGATGCCTGCGGCCGCGCCGGGCTCATCAAGAGAAAGCTCAATCTCGCCGAGCCGAACGCGCACGACGCAAACGCCGTCTGGTTCCGGATGAAGGAGCGAATCACGATCGACGACTGGTCGAGCGACCCTGCCTGGCGCGGGCGCTGCAACCCGCAGACGCGCTGGCTCTCTACCAACCATTTGGTCGGCGCCGGATACTGGGTCTGGCTGATTCCGCTCTCGTCGGGCGCCCATTCGGTCGGCATCGTCGCCGACGCGAATATACATCCGCTGGACACGATGAACAGCATCGACAAGGCGATGGATTGGCTCGAAAAATTCCAGCCGCGAGTCTTCGACGAGCTGGACGGCAAGCGCGACCAAGTGCTCGACTTCGCTTTTTTTCGGCGCTTTTCATACGGCTGTAAGCAGGTGTTTTCAAGCCAGCGCTGGGCGATCACCGGCGAGGCCGGCCTGTTTCTCGATCCGTTCTATTCGCCCGGCAGCGACTTTATCGCGATCGCCAACACCTACATCTGCGAGTTGGTCAGCCGCGACCGCGCCGGCCGTCCGCTCGACGCCCACGCGAAAATCTACGATCAGATTTTTCATTCATTCTATGAAAGCACGCTTGCCCTTTACGCCGACCAATACGCGATCTTCGGCGACCCCGAGGTGCTCCCCGTCAAAGTGATCTGGGATTACACGTATTACTGGGGTGTGCTCGCGCAGTTTTTTTTCCATCGAAGAATCGCCGACCTCGCCGCATTTTCCGACTTGCGCGCAGAACTCGCGCTCTGCCAGGCGCTCAATCTCGAAGTGCAAGCGCTGATGCGCGCGTGGTCGGCGGCGCGGCCGGCGGCGCAAGTACCCAACCCCGCCGGGATGCTCGACCAGGCATCGTTGCCATGGTTCAGCGATCTCAACAAGAGCCTGACCGATACGCTGAACGACGCCGAATTCCGCGCGAGGATTCGCTATTCGACCGGCCAGATGACCGTGTTGGCCAATGAAATAATGGACCGCGCTCTTGCCGGCGCAGGCATCACAGCGCCCTCGCTGCGCAGCCTTCTCAATGGCTCGACGCCGGGCGGACAACCGCCTGCCGCGCCCTGCGCACCCATGCTGTTCGCAGTTTCTGCCTGAAGCTCCATATTGCACCGTGGCGCGTGCCACCAGTTCGCACACTGGCAACACCGGCACGCCCCAACGCACACCGGCCCCCTTGCCGAAGTCGAGCCGCTTGAACCTGATTCCGGGCCCGACTCATCACCTGCCGGGGCAGGCCCTCAAGCGCCGGGCGGGGGAATTACGCATGTTCATTATTTTTTTGTCATTCCAGTCCGCCTAACAATGCTCAACATCGTTGTAAATTAATCTGGAATAAAATTTATGCATTCTTTTTTGGTTATCCCGCGACCGATAGTTTTAGGAGGTATTAAATAAATGTCCAGCGCCCCGGTCTGCCTAGGCCCGCATGCGAATCCGCGCAAACCGCGCCATCCACTTCCTGCCGGCAGCACCGACTGCCACTGCCACATATTCGAAGACACGAAGAAGTATCCGCTTTCCGAAAATCGTAGTTACACGCCGCCGTATTTGCCGCTCGAACGCTATCTTGCAATGTGCAAAGCCGTCGGGCTCTCGCGCACGGTGCAGGTCAATGCGAGCGTATACGGCTTCGACAACTCGCTTTCGCTCGACATCATCGAGCAGCTTGGCCAGGATCGCGCGCGCGGCGTGGCCGGCGTCCGCCCCGACGTCTCGGCGACCGAGCTGGCCCGCCTCAACGATGGCGGCATGCGTGGCGCGCGGCTCTCCACGCATGTGAGAGGTTACGGCGGCACCGATTTGCTCGACACGATCGCTGCGAAAATCGCACCGCTGGGTTGGCACGTGCAGTTGCACGTTGGCGAGAACGCCGAGCTTGCACAACTCGAAGCGAAACTGATGAAAGTGCCCTCGGCGTTAGTGTTCGATCATCTGGGCTGCGTGCGCGGCGGGCAGGACAGCGTCGATGGCCCGGGTTTCCAGGCGCTTCTGAGAATTCTGCAGAACCGCGACGATTGCTGGGTC
>JANYCE010000217.1 GCA_025360445.1 Betaproteobacteria bacterium | reverse complement strand
CTGGGCGCGTCCACAAATTGTGCTAAGGCCTGAGGCGCATCCGTAACGCTTAGGCAACACCTAGCGCTCTGCGAGATTTTGCTTCATCAACTGGAGTCTTGCATATATCGAGGGGGCTTAAGGCTAAGGCACATGCGGGCGCGAACGCGTTAATGCTGGCGTCATTGGCTACGCCAGCAATCGCAACAACGCACACCCAGGCACTGAAAATATAGTCTCACTGCGCGCGAAGGCGGCGCAGCGTTTGCTGCGTGTGCAGCGCGAGTGTATGCTGATATTCGCCGCAGAAATTTCGCGCGAATGCGCCGGCGCGAAGGTGAGAAAGATAAAAATATGCACGGGTGGTTGATTGTTGTCGCGATGCTGATCGCGGTATGGGTGTGCGCCTATAGACGCTATAGCGCGGCGGGCTGGACGGTGATTATCGGAGTCGGCCTGCTGGCGCTCAGCTACGAGGCGAATTTTTCGCGCGCGACGCTGCTTAGCTTGTGGACAGTCTTTGCGCTGGGCGCGCTGGCGTTAAATCCGTCGCCCATTCGCCGTGCGATCGCGAGTACACCATTGCTTGCGTTGTTCCGGCGGATATTGCCGCACGTGTCACAAACTGAACAGGAAGCGCTCAACGCTGGCACTGTATGGTGGGACGGTGATTTATTCAGCGGCGATCCAGATTGGAACAAACTCCTCGCTTTTCCAAAGCCGACGCTGAGGGCCGATGAAAAAGCTTTCATCGACGGACCGCTCGACGAATTGTGCGGGATGCTCAATGACTGGCAAATCACCCACGAATTGCATGATCTGCCGCCGCTTGTATGGCAATTTATCAAGGACAACGGTTTTCTCGGCATGATTATCCCGAAGCAATTCGGAGGGTTGGGATTTTCTGCGCTCGCGCATTCCGAAGTGGTGACCAGGCTCACGACGCGCAGCGGCACTGCCGCCGTATCTGTGATGGTGCCCAATTCTTTGGGGCCTGCCGAATTGCTGCTGCACTATGGCACCGAAGCCCAAAAAAATTACTATCTGCCGCGTCTGGCCAAGGGTCTTGAAATGCCATGCTTCGCGCTGACGAGCCCTGAAGCCGGGTCCGACGCTGGCGGCATTCCGGATTTTGGCATCGTCTGCCGCGCGCAATGGAAGGGCAAGACGGATGTGCCGGGCATTCGCCTCACGTGGGAAAAGCGCTACATCACGCTCGGGCCAATCGCAACTTTGCTCGGTCTCGCGTTCCGTTTATACGATCCCGATCACATTTTGGGCAAGCAGGAAGACCTCGGCATTACGCTCGCTTTAATTCCAACCGATACGCCCGGCGTGCAAATCGGGCGGCGGCATTTGCCGCTTAACGCGGTGTTTATGAACGGGCCGAACTGCGGCAAGGATGTGTTTATCCCTATCGAGTATGTGATCGGCGGTGTTGATTACGTTGGGCAGGGCTGGAAGATGTTGATGAACTGTCTTGCCGCCGGCCGCTCGATTTCGCTGCCCGGCAACGGCACCGGCATGGCAAAGATGTGCGCGCTGACGACCGGCGCGTACGGCCGGGTGCGTACGCAATTCAAAACGGCAGTCGGCCGGTTCGAAGGCGTCGAAGAGGCAATCGCCCGCATCGGCGGCCACACCTATCTGATGGAAGCCGCGCGAGTGATGACGGCGGGCGCGATCGATCTTGGTGAAAAGCCGTCCGTTATATCGGCGATCGTCAAATACCATCTCACCGAACTTGCGCGCGTCGTTACCAACGATGCAATGGACGTGCACGGCGGCAAAGGGATCTGCATGGGCCCAAGCAACTATCTTGCGCGCGGTTATCAGAGCGTGCCGATTGCGATTACGGTTGAGGGCGCCAATATTCTCACACGCTCGTTAATCATTTTCGGGCAGGGCGCGATTCGCGGCCATCCTTACGTGCTTAGGGAGATCGCCGCGACTCAGGAGATCGACGCGCCCAAGGCACTCGTCGATTTCGACGCAGCGTTCTTCGGTCATGTTGCGTTCGTGGTGTCGAATTTTGCGCGGGCTTTATGGCTGGGACTTACGCGTGCAGTGTTCGTGCGCGCACCGGGCGACGCACACACGCATCGCTATTATCAAATCCTCACGCGGCTATCGAGCGGCTTTGCGCTGATGTCGGACGCCGCGATGTTCGTGCTTGGCGGCTCGCTGAAACGCCGCGAGCGCCTGTCGGCGCGCCTCGGCGATGTGCTGAGCTGGCTTTATCTCGCATCAGCGGTACTGAAGCGCTATGAGGATAGCGGGCGTCCGGCGGACGATCTGCCATTGGTGCACTGGGCGATGCGGGATGCCTTGCACAAGATTCAGCAGGCGTTTCACGGCTTACTCGACAATTTGCCGAACCGTTTCATCGCCGCAGTGTTGCGATTGGTGATTTTTGCTTATGGGCGCGAATTCGATCCGCCGCGCGACCGATTGGGCCGCGCAGTCGCGCAAACGCTGCTCGAGCCCGGTCCAGCGCGTGAGCGTCTGACGGCCGGCGTATATGTTCCGAAAAACGAAGATGAACCGGTGGGCGCGCTTGAAGCTGCATTGCGCGCAGTCATTGCAGCCGAGCCCGTCGAAATAAAAATGCGCGCTGCCGTGAAGGCCGGAGTAATCAGCAGCCGCTTTGGTGACGAACTCGCGGAAGAGGCCGTTAGTAAGGGCGTCATCACCCCCGCCGAGTCGGCAATCCTTGACCATGCCCGTGAGCTGCGCCGCAAGGTCATCATGGTCGACGATTTCCCGCGCGACCTTGGCAAGTCTGAAATATTTCAGACCACGCAGCCGGTCACTTTCGAAGCGCTGCGAGGTGCGATGGGCCGGAAACTGAACGTTTAATTAAAATGCACGCGATAGCCGGATGGGTTTTGAAATGCTTACGTACGCTGTGACTGACGGCATCGCAACCATTACGCTTGACCGCCCGCAGGTCATGAATGCGCTGGATGCGGCAATGATTACGCGGTTGCGCGTCGTGTGCGAAGCGGCACGCGACGATGCGGCAGTGCGCGTGGTCATATTGCGCGGCAATGGTCCGGCGTTTCTCGCCGGCGGTGATGTAGCCCTGCTGCATGCGAACCTGCCGAATCTACCCGCCATGGTCGATGAGCTTGCTGCAGAATTCCATCACGCGGTCGTGGCACTGCGCGAAGCCGCCAAGCCGGTGCTCGCAAGCGTACATGGCGCGGTAGCAGGCGCGGGCGTGAGTCTGCTCGCAGCGGCTGATCTTGCAATCGCCGGGGAGGAAACCAAATTCACTCTCGCCTACAGCAAGCTCGCAACCAGCCCGGACGGCGGCAGTACGTATTTTCTGCCGCGCATCGTCGGCATGCGCAAAGCGCTTGAGTTGATGCTGCTGTCGGAGACCTTCAACGCCGCTACTGCGCTCGACCTGGGACTCGTCAATTGGGTAGTCGCTGATGCCGAGCTGGCGGCGGCAACAGAAAAAATCGCGCGCCGGCTCGTCAATGGTCCGACGTTCGCTTATGGCGAGACCAAGGCGCTCGTCAATCGCACATTCGAACGCTCGCTCTCCTCGCAACTTGAAGCGGAAGCGCATGCGTTTGCGCGTTGCGCGGCCACGCAAGACCTCGCGGAAGGCGTTACCGCTTTTGTTGAGAAGCGAAAACCTGTTTTTAAGGGTAACTAAGAAGCTGATCGCAAAGAATTCGAAGATTACGGCGCTAGTAACCATAGCGCGACAGCCGCCGGCATACTGGCAATTTCTATATTGATGAGGCAGTATTGCGTGAAGAGGGTGTCACTGATCTTGCACACTACGCGGTAACGCCGGGATCGCCGGGATCGGCCGCTTTATCCCGACCTGTTACTGGATTAAAAGAAAACTTTACTGAGGGGGCGGTTATGACCACGGCTACCGGCGAAGTCATAACATCAGCGCAGGCCGTTACGCTTGACGGTCTGTTTCGCGAGCGCGTGTTGCGCACGCCCGCCGCGGTTGCCTATAGCGATTACAACCAGCAGCACGCGAATTGGCGCGATTACACATGGGCGCAGATCGATCGCCAGGTGGCGCGCTGGCAGGCGGCACTCGAGAGTGACGGCCTTATAGCCGGCGATCGCGTCGCAGTCATGCTGCGTAATTCTACGGAGTGGGTGATTTTCGACCAGGCCGCAATGGGGCTCGGCCTCGTGGTCGTGCCGGTCTATACGCAAGACCGCTGCGACAACGTCGCGTACATCCTCAACGACGCTAACTGCAAACTGCTTTTGCTCGGCACCAATGAGCAGTGGCAAGCGTTTTCCACCGTCCGCGACCAGCTTGGCGGCCTGGTGCGTCTCCTGACAGTAGAGGCACAGCCGGCGGCTCCTGACGAGCCGCGCTTGCAGTCGATCGACGAATGGTTGCCGGACGACTTCGAAGCAACGCGCCACGTGCCGCGCGACCCGAATGCGCTCGCCACCATTGTGTATACGTCCGGCACCACCGGCCGGCCTAAGGGCGTGATGTTGAGCCATCGCAATATCCTGAGCAACGCAGAAGCCTGCCTTAAAGTTGTGCCGGTGACCTCGACTGATGTGCTGCTGTCGTTTCTGCCGTTGTCGCATATGTTCGAACGCACGTGCGGATATTACTTAACGGTAATGTGCGGTGCGACGACGGTATACGCGCGCTCAGTGCAGCAGCTAGGCGAAGATTTGCAGAGCATACGGCCGACGATGCTCATTTCAGTGCCGCGCATTTACGAGCGCATTTACGCCGCGATCAGATCGAAGCTCGACGATGGTCCGCCCTCGCGGAAAAAGCTGTTCGAGTTCGCGGTGAATACAGGATGGGCTCGCTTCGAACACACGCAAGGCCGGGGCGGCTGGAAGCCCGCCTTTCTCCTATGGCCCCTGCTCAACGCGGTGGTGGCGCGCAAAATCATGGCGCGGCTGGGCGGTCGTCTCAAGGCTGCGCTTGCCGGCGGCGCTGCATTGTCGCCCGACGTCTCGCGCGTATTTATCGGGCTCGGTTTGCCGGTCATCCAGGGATATGGGCTGACGGAGACCAGCCCCGTCGCGTGCGCCAACAGTCCTGACGACAACGTGCCCGCGAGCGTGGGCAAAGCGGTGCCCGGCGTAGAACTTAAAATCGGCGACCAGGCTGCGCTCATGATTAAGGGGCCGAATGTGATGCTCGGGTACCTGAACAACGAAGAGGCCACGCGCGCGCTGATCGATGCGGACGGCTGGCTTAATACTGGCGACACTGCGCGCATCGACGCGGGCGGCCATGTGTTCATCACCGGGCGGCTCAAGGAAATTATCGTCATGTCCAATGGCGAAAAAATACCGCCGGTCGATATCGAAGCCGCGATCATGCGCGATACGTTATTCGAACAAGTGATGCTTATTGGCGAAGGCAAACCTTACTTAAGCGTGCTGGCCACTCTAAACCCCGCGCAATGGAAAAAACTCGCTGCAGCGCAAGGCATCGAGCCGGAGTCCGCGGGGCTGCAAAACGGCGGATCTGAGAAACTGCTGCTTGCGCGCATCGCGGCTCAAATGAAGGCATTCCCCGGCTACGCCGAGGTGCGCCGTATCCGCGCAGGACTCGACCCGTGGACCGTGGAAAACGGGCTCCTCACCCCGACGCTTAAACTGCGCCGCCGCCGCGTGATGGAAAAATTTCAGCTTGAGCTCGACCAGATGTATTCGGGGCACTAGAAATTCCGGATGCCAGCGCACAGCGTAAGCGTGTATTCACGCGCGAAGTTGCTTCGTTCCAATCTTTCGTTTGATCCTATCCTGAAGGTTTACCGCTATGTCCGAACAAACCCCGACCGTTCTGCCCGAACACAAACATCCGACGCTCAGGGTCGTTCCCATGCCGGCCGATTCAAATTCGAGCGGCGATATATTCGGCGGGTGGGTGATGTCGCAAGTCGACATTGCGGGCAGCATTCCAGCGATCCGGCGTGCGCGCGGTCGCGTGGCTACCGTCGCAGTCAATTCATTCATCTTCAAGCAACCGGTGATGGTGGGCGACGTGGTGAGCTTGTACGCGGACATCGTCAAGATCGGCCGCACATCGATTACAGTCAGCGTTGAGGTCTATGCGCAGCGCAATCCCGAGAAAGAAGAAATCGTAAAGGTCACCGAGGCAACGCTGACTTATGTGGCCGTCGACAACGCGCGCCGCCCGCGAGCGGTGCCAGCGCAACAGTAAACGCCGGTGTCGTTGCTAACGGCAACGGGATGCGTGAGATGCAATAAATGTTTAGCGCCCGGATCGAGGCAAAGCAACATTCAAGGAGGAGGTGGCAAATGAAAACAAGCAACCGCAAAACACGAGTCATGGTGGCGATCGTATTCGCCGGCACGGCGTCGACTGCCTGCGCAGGCGGATTCGGCATCGCCACCCAAAGCGGCAGCGGTACCGGCAACGCGTTTGCCGGCGGCGCTGCGACGGCCGAAGACGCGAGCACCGTGTGGTTTAACCCCGCCGGCATGACGGTGCTGCCCGGCACGACCAACGTCGCGGTCTCGGCGCAGATTCTGAAGCCGTCGTTTCAGTTCCAGAATACTGCTTCGACCTTGCCGGCTGGCACCGGCGATGGCGGCGACGGCGGCGACTGGACTTACATTCCGCACGGTTTCATCACCACCAAACTAAACGATAAATGGAGCGTTGGCGCCGCTTTCAATACGCCATTCGGCCTCAAGACGAACTACGACGCCGGCTGGCGCGGGCAGTCGCTCGCTTTGACTTCTGACCTCAAGACATACAATCTCAATCTCAGCGTTGCTTACAAAATTAACGAACTGTGGTCGGTCGGCGCCGGCATTAATTATTTAAAGGCGCAGCTCAAATTTAACAGCCAGATCGCGCTCGGATTCGTCGAGCCGAATATCAACGACAATGGCATTGGCTACAATTTCGGGGTGTTGTTCCAGCCGACCCCGCAGACGCGCGTCGGTGCGCACTATCGCACGGCGATCAATTTTCAAGCGACCGGCAACCTGACGGCGCCCGCTGCCATCGGCGGCAGCAGCGCGGTCACATCGGGGCTCACGACGCCCGATACTTTTTCTTTGAGTGCGCTGCATGCGATTACGCCGCAATGGGACATCATGGGCGATGTCACCCGCACGGGCTGGAGTCATTTGCAACAGTTGTCCGTTGTGCGCACTGGCGGGGCGCTCGCAGGAACGACCCCCGTCGCTTTGACCTTCAATTGGTCCGATACCTGGCGCACGTCAATCGGCGCGAATTACAAGCCGAATGCGACGTGGAAATTCCGCGCGGGCGTTGCGTACGACAAGACACCCACCAACGATATCGATCGCACGCCGCGCCTGCCGGATCAGGATCGCACGTGGGTTGCGTTGGGCGCGCAGATGAAGGTGAGCAAAGCGGGCACGGTCGATTTTGGCTACGCACATGAGTTCATCAAAGATGCCTCGGTTAACAACGCCGCACCGGTTACCGGTTTGAGGCTGATCGGTCAGTTCAAAAACAAGGTTGATATCTTTTCGCTTCAATATTCGCATTCGTTTTGAGTCGGACTCGTGGTGAGTCGCTTTCTTTTTGAGTCGCCCTCGTTTTAAGGTCGCACTCAAACCCGCATGCGAGGCGGACGGCGGCCTTATCGCGAACTGTCAGTTAGCCGCATGTTAAAATCAACGCTCCTCTGGAGGCGTTTCGGATGCAATCCAATCAACCGTTTATCGTGCGCAAGGTCGCCGTCCTGGGCGCCGGTGTCATGGGGGCGCAGATCGCGGCGCATCTTGCCAATGCCAACGTCGACGTGCTGCTGTTCGAATTGCCGGCGAAAGAGGGCGACCCCAACGGCAACGTTATAAAAGCAATCGACAACCTTCGGAAGCTTGAGCCCAGCCCGCTCGCGGTCGCCCGCACGGCGACCCTGATCCGGCCCGCCAATTACGACCAGCATCTCGATCTGTTGCGCGAATGCGATGTCGTGATCGAGGCCATCTCCGAGCGTATGGACTGGAAGACCGACCTCTATCGGAAGGTTGCGCCGTTTCTGGGCGAGCACGCGATTTTCGCGAGCAATACTTCCGGGCTGTCGATTAACAGTCTCGCGCAGGCGTTCCCGGAAAATCTGCGCCATCGCTTCTGCGGTGTGCATTTCTTCAATCCGCCGCGCTACATGCACCTGGTCGAATTGATTGCGTGCGACCGCACGGACCCGTCGCTGCTCGATGACCTCGAAAAATTTCTCGTCACAACCCTGGGTAAGGGCGTAATACGTGCCAAAGACACGCCCAACTTTATTGCAAACCGGGTCGGTGTGTTTTCGATGCTTGCCACTATTCACCACGCGCAGCAGTTTGGCCTGGGGTTCGATGTGGTGGATGCGCTAACCGGGCCGCTGATCGGACGTCCGAAAAGTGCAACCTTCCGCACCGCTGATGTGGTCGGGCTCGACACCTTCGCGCACGTGGTCAAAACGATGGCCGATACACTACCTGATGATCCGTGGCATCGTTTTTACGATAGTCCCGGGTGGCTCAAAAAATTAATTGAAGCCGGCGCGTTGGGCCAGAAAACGGGACGCGGCGTGTATCAAAAAGTCGGTAAGGACATTCAGGTGCTCGACGGCGCGTCAGGCAACTATCGCGCTGGCGGGGGCCAGGCCGACGAGGCAGTCGTCGAAATACTCAAAAATAAAAACTCCGCCGAGAGGTTCGCGCAACTGCATGCGTCATCGCATCCGCATGCGCAGTTTCTGTGGTCTATTTTCCGCGATACATTTCAATACTGTGCCGTCCACCTCGCTGAAATTGCCGACAACGCGCGCGACCTTGACCTCGCGATCCG
Organism: Betaproteobacteria bacterium; assembly: GCA_025360445.1. Lineage (GTDB taxonomy): Bacteria > Pseudomonadota > Gammaproteobacteria > Burkholderiales > SG8-41 > PALSA-1004. The sequence goes on along the minus strand of JANYCE010000217.1, from coordinate 14,702 downwards.
CTGGGGTTTCGGCTGGAGTCAGGGGCCGCTTGAAATCTGGCAGGCCGCGGGCTGGCGCGAAGTCGCGCAGTGGATTGCGGACGACATTGCAGCCGGCAAGACAATGACGGCGGCGCCACTACCGGCGTGGGTCACCGAACCCGGGCGCAGCGGCGTGCACGCGCCGGACGGGTCTTATTCACCACCAGCGAACGCCAATGTCCCGCGCTCGGCTTTGCCCGTATACCGGCGCCAATTGTTTCCCGACCGCGTGCTGGGCGAACACGTTGAGTATGGCCATACGATATTCGAGACCGGCGCGGTGCGCTGCTGGCACACTGGCGACGACATCGCAATCGTCAGCTTCAAGAGCCGCATGCATGCGATTGGCGATGATGTGCTTGACGGCGTGCTGGAAGCGATCGATCAGGCAGAACGCAATTATGCAGCGCTCGTGATATGGCAGACCGAGCCGCCGTTTTCGGTGGGCGCCAATCTCAAGAAGACCTCTGCCGGCGGCGGGCAGCCGTCCAAGCCGTCGGCGGCGGGCGCACTCTTCAAACAATTTAAACGCGCGGCTGAATCCGCCGTCCTTAAAGCAGCGCGCTCATTGAATGTGGCGGACCAGTTGATGGCCGGCCGACTCGCCGAAGTCGAACGTCTGGTCGAGCAGTTTCAGGTCACCACGCAGGCGCTGAAGTATTCGATGGTGCCAACCGTCGCCGCCGTCGATGGCTTTGCGTTTGGCGGCGGCTGCGAATTTGTAATGCATTGCGATCGCGCTGTAGCAACCATGGAAAGCTATATAGGGCTCGTGGAAGTCGGTGTCGGACTTCTGCCGGCAGGCGGTGGCTGCAAAGAGTTTGTCCTGCGCGCGGCGCAGGACGCCAAAGGCGGCGACTCATTCGCGTTCCTGCGCCGATACTTCGAAGCGGTCGCGATGGCGCAGGTTGGCCGCAGCGCGGAGCACGCGCGCGAGATCGGTTATCTGCGTTCGACTGACCGCATCGTGATGAATCGCTTCGAATTGCTCGCGATCGCCAAAGCTGAAGCGCACCTGCTTGCGCAGTCAGGCTACCGGCCGCCTCTGAAGCCGCGCGATATACCAGTGCTCGGGCGTTCCGCGGCGGCTACCATCAAGGCGTTTATCGCGAACATGCATGCCGGCAAATTCATTTCGGAACACGACTATCTGATCGGCAGCAAAATTGCCGACGTCATGTGCGGCGGCGATGTCGACGCCGGCAGCCTGGTGGACGAGCAGTGGCTGCTCGATCTCGAGCGCAAGCATTTTATGGAATTGCTGGCGACTGAAAAAACTCAGGCTCGCATCGAGCAGATGCTTAAAACGGGCAAACCACTTAGAAACTAAAAGCTGAACCGCCAAGGACGCGAAGGAAAATCCAACGCAGACGCACGACTATCTTTGTAATAAATCGTGCCACTTAACTTTTTCAGTCGACGCAATCTGCTTTGTACCTGACCTTGCGTGCCTTCGCGTCCTTCGCGTCCTTCGCGGTGATGCTGTTGATTTTGCTGGAGACCAGACATGCCTAAACAAGTCCAGGATGCTTACATTGTCGCCGCGACGCGCACACCCATCGGCAAGGCGCCGCGCGGCATGTTCAGGAACACGCGCCCGGACGACATGCTCGCCTATGTGCTTAAGTCCGTGCTCGCGCAATGTCCGGAGCTCGACGCCGGCGCCGTCGAAGATGTCATCGTCGGTTGCGCGATGCCTGAAGCAGAGCAGGGCATAAACGTCGCCCGCATCGGCCTGTTGCTGGCCGGCCTGCCCAACTCGGTACCCGGCATGACGCTCAACCGGTTTTGTTCGTCCGGCTTGCAGGCCATCGCGTTTGCTGCCGACCGTATCCGTCTGGGCGATTCCGACGTGATGATAGCGGCCGGTACCGAGAGCATGAGCATGATTCCGATGGGCGGCAACAAACCCTCGTTCAGCCCGGCGATATTCGAAAAAGACGACAACATCGCCATCGGTTACGGCATGGGCATCACCGCTGAAAATGTTGCCCGGCAATGGAGTATCAGCCGCGAGCAGCAGGATTTGTTTGCGGCGGAAAGCCATCGCCGCGCATTGCGTGCAACCGATGCTGGCGAATTCAAGGATGAGATCACGCCGTATGAAATCGTCGACCGTAAGCCGGATCTCAATACGCGCGAAGTTGCCGTAACCCGGCGTACTGCGGCGGCCGATGAAGGACCGCGTCGCGATACATCACCTGAGAGACTCGCAAAGTTAAAGCCGGCCTTTTTCAGTAAAGGCAGCGTCACTGCGGGGAACAGCTCGCAGATGTCGGATGGCGCAGCCGCGGTCGTACTCATGAGCGAAGCGGCGATGCAGCGGTTCAATTTGTCGCCGCTGGGGCGTTTCATCGGCTACGCCGTCGCTGGCGTGCCGCCCGAAATCATGGGTATCGGGCCGGTCAAGGCGATCCCTAAAGTTTTGCAGCAAGTCGGATTGCGGCTGGACGACATGGAATGGATCGAGCTCAACGAGGCGTTTGCCGCGCAGTCACTTGCGGTGATCAAAGAACTCGGGCTCGACCCCGCGAAAGTAAATCCGCTCGGCGGCGCGATTGCATTGGGGCACCCGCTGGGCGCGACCGGCGCCGTCCGCGCGGCGACACTCATGCACGGCATGCGCCGGCGCAGGAATAAGTACGGAATGATAACGATGTGCATCGGCACCGGCATGGGCGCAGCCGGCGTTTTCGAAGTGCTCTGATACACTTCGAGTAATCGCACACCGGAATAAAAATGAAAAACATCCTGGGCTTGTTTTTGCTGACTGCGATCCTTGGGATTTCTGCCGTGCGCGCGGCCGACATCGGCGGCGTAAAAATTGACGACAAAGTAGTGCTGGCGAAAGGTATACCCGAACTCGTCTTGAACGGCGCCGGAGTGCGCCACAAGTTCGCATTCATTAAGGTCTACATCGGCAGTCTCTACCTCGCCCAAAAGAAAAGCGACAGCGAAGCAATCTTTGCCGACCCCGGGCCGAAGCGCATATCGATGCACATCCTGTCAAGCGAGGTCACGGCGCAAGATCTCATTGCGTCCATGAACAACGCACTCGCAGAGAATCTGTCGCCGCATGAGCTTGCGCTGCTAGAAAAAAGAATTCGCGACCTCAATACAATGATGAGTTCGATCAAAGCGATCAACAAAGGCAGCGTCGTGCATCTCGATTACCTGCCAAACGTCGGGACGCGGGTAAACGTCGATGGCCAGGAACGCATTACGATTCCCGGCGAAGACTTTTTCCGCGCGATGCTGCACATCTGGATCGGTCCTAAGCCGGTGGATGGCCGGCTGCGCGACGCGATGCTTGGCAAAGGCTCGGGCGGCAAATTGTTCTGATTGCCGGGCACTCGTCCGCCGTTTTACCCGCTTGGTTTCATGGCTTTATGCCGGGCGCCCGTACTGCGCCTGCTAGAATCGCGGCCTTTCGCCGATAACGGGCCGTAGAAATGATTCTTTATGCCACCGCGATTTTTCTCGGCGCGTTCCTGCTGTTTCTGGTGCAGCCCATAATCGCGAAGCAAATTCTGCCGTGGTTCGGCGGGTCAGCAGCGGTGTGGGCGACGTGTATGGTATTTTTCCAGATGGTGCTGCTGGTCGGCTACGCGTACGCCGATTTCACGACGCGGCGCCTGACGCCAAAGCGACAGGCGATTTTGCACGTCGCACTGCTTTTGGTAAGTCTTGCTGTGCTGCCGATTACCCCGGATGTGGCCTGGAAGCCGCAGGGCGAAGAAAACCCGAGCTGGCGAATTCTAGGCTTGCTGACGCTGACCATCGGCCTGCCTTACTTTATCCTCTCGACGACGAGTCCATTACTGCAGGCGTGGTTCGCGCGGCGCTTCCGTATCGTGCCATACCGGTTGTTCGCGCTGTCGAACCTGGCCTCGCTTCTGGCGTTGCTTGCGTACCCGGTGGCGGTCGAGCCATGGGTGACCACTCATACGCAGTCAGTCGCGTGGTCGGTGTGCTACGCATTGTTTGTGGTGCTGTGCGCTTACGCCGCGATATCCAGCGCACGCGCCGGCACGCCGGCCGCAGGCACCGCGCGCGCCGGGCCGGACGTCGCCGAAGCGCCGCCGCCGCTGCTGCGTCAGGTGACATGGCTGACCCTCGCAGCGATGGCGTCTTTCCTGCTGCTCGCGTTTACCAATCACATCTGTCAGAACGTCGCTTCATTGCCTTTCCTGTGGATTCTGCCGCTGTCGCTGTATCTCGCCACATTCATTTTCTGCTTCGATCATCCGCGCTGGTATCGCCGCGACACGTTTCTGCTGCTGGCCGCAATTCTGCTGCCGCTGATGGCGTGGTACTCCGACTCGCTCGATCTGAAGCTCGTGGTGCCAATGTATCTTGCCGGGCTGTTCGTCTGCTGTATGTTTTGCCACGGCGAGCTCGCGCTGCTCAAGCCCGCGCCGCGTTATCTGACGCGCTATTACCTGATGATTTCGCTCGGCGGCGCACTCGGCGGCCTGTTGGTCGGGCTCGTCGCGCCTTATTTACTGACCGGCTACTTCGAACTCGCCATCGGACTGGTTGCATGCGCGCTGTTGCTGCTGTTTCGCACATTTCGCATGGCGTGGTGGGTCATGCTTGTATCCGCGGCTGTTGTCGGCGCCACCGCGTGGGGTGCTGGTAGGGCGGTCGAGCAGCAGCTCGCCGATTCGCGCATCATGATGCGCAATTTTTATAGCGTGCTGAAAACGCGCGAAATTGACGAGCCGACGCCGTTCCGTTCACTGGTGCACGGCGGCATCTTGCACGGCGGCCAATTGATGGCGCCTCAATACCGGCTGCGCCCGAGCAGCTACTTCGGAACAAACAGCGGCTACGGCCGCATGTTCGCGAGCCTGCCCGAGGGGCCGCGCAAGGTCGGCATCATCGGCCTCGGCGCGGGCTCCATCATTGCCTACGCGCGCAAAGGCGACACGTTCCGTTTCTACGAAATAAACCCGCAGGTCGTCGATGTGGCGAAACGTGAGTTCACGTTCATGCAGGACACGCCCTCCACCATTGAAGTCGTCCTCGGCGATGGCCGCTTGAGCCTCGAACGCGAAGCCAATCAACAATTTGACGTGCTTGCAATGGATGCGTTCTCCGGCGATTCGATCCCCATGCACCTGTTGACGCGGCAGGCGATGGAGATTTATTTGCGCCATCTGAAACCGGGTGGCGTGCTCGCGTTTCAGGCCACCAACCGTTTCATCAATATCGCGCCGATCGTTGCAAGCCTCGCTGCCGAATTCGGCTTGTCGGCAGTGCTGATTTCGGATTCTCCCGACAATGAGGAAGGCGCTGACTATTGGACCGCGAGCACCGATCAGGTGCTGGTGACCGCTAATCGCAAGCTGCTCGACGCTTTGCCCATTCGAAGTGTGGCCACCACAATTGCGGTGCCCGCAGGCTTTCGCGTGTGGACAGACGATTTCAATAATCTGTTGCGCGTACTTAAATAGTACGGCGCTGTCAACGCATGAATTGGCCTGCCCAATTTATATGCAATCTGTCTGATGCTGAGGCGCAATCAGCGTATGCGGTGTTCAAACAGGAGTTGTGCACAACCTTATCCACAGAAATTGTGGATGCTTTATTTAGCGAGCCAAACCTTGACAGCTTGAATTTTTTTTCGCGCATTAACGAAGCTCGTAACTTGCACGCTGAATCTGCGTCTCGTGATAATGAATTCGAGATGCCGGTCTGGCGCAACGACAACAGAATCGACCGCGTAGAGTCAAAGAAGGGGCATCTCCGAGCACAAAAATATCCAGCAACTTGTCTGTAGGATCACAACAAGCGATGGAATTCGGAAGCGCATCACGCTGCATGTAGTCGCGCTGGCGTTCTTCCTGATACGGGCGCCCGCCTGCGCGCCGTGAATCGGCTGCCTGCCCAGCGTGTAGCGGGCATAGCAATTGATTGACAAGCGCTTTATTGTTTTCTAGCATCGCCGCTCTTATGCCGTTTGCCAGCTGGCGCGGCATTTTCTTCGCCTCCTGCCAGCCTCAACTCACGGGAAACTGCCAATGCGCGAGTGGTGCCACCGACGTTCTGCCGAATTTTTGTTCGCAGGCTGCATGCTGGGCCTGCTGTCCGGGCCGGTCATCGCCGCCGCGGATTCACCTGATCGATTCGACAATTTTCGAATGCGCGAGGGTATACCGATCGATTTAAAAATGGTCGCGCCAGATCTCTACTTTCTTTACGACGACCTGTCGTCGAATTCGGCGTTTCTGGTAACCGATGAAGGCGTGGTCGTGATCGATACGCGCCAACATCCGGCTCATGGCCGCGACCTTATAGAGCGCATCCGAAAAATCACTGCCAAGCCCATCAAGTGGGTGATCAACACGCACGCGCACGGCGATCACTATTACGGCAATTCGGCGTTCAAAGCGGAAGGCGCGACGATCATTGCGCATCGGGACGTTGTCGCCGGCATGGTCAAGAACGAGCAGCTCGAATTTAAGCGGCGGCTCGCATTCTTCAAGTCGCTCAAGCTCGATCCCGCCGAAGTGAGGACCGTGCTCCCCGACGTCACTTTTGACTCACGCCTGACGCTAAAACTAGGCGGGCGCGTCATCGAGATTCTGTATCTCGGACCGGGCCAAAATCCCGGCGACACGCTGGTGTATTTTCCGCACGCGCGCGCACTCTACGTCGGTGGCCCGTTCGCCAGCAACAACTGGTCGAACATGTCGTTTACGCCGTCGATGGACGGCTGGATTGCGTTGCTGCAGCGAATCGCCGCGATGGACGACGTTGACATTTTTCTGCCGGGTCATGGTGACGTTGGCAAACGCGCAGACGTGCTTGACGAAGTAAATCTCCTGTCGGAGGTGCAGGCGGGCGTCAAAGCGGCGATTGCCGCAGGTATGGGGCGCGATGAAATCGTAAAAAATCTGCGCTTTCCACAGTTTGCGAACCGCCGCAACTACGACCGCATCGAGGTATTTCTTGAAGCGCTTTATCATCTCTACACGACCGGCAAGCCATTGTTTCCGTATCCCTGAAGCGCTAGCCTTTTAACCAGAGGACTCGTTCAACATGCAGACGATTAAAGCCGCCGCCCGCGATTTTCGGCAGTGCGGGAATATTTGATGGCAATCGCCGGCGCAATGCCAACGGTCCGCTTCGCGCTCATTTCAGAAGGCGTTTACTCGTGGCCGCTGTATGTCGCGCAGGCGCATGACTTGTTCGCGCGGGAAGGCGTCGCAGTCGAGGTTACGATTACGGGTTCCTCGACGCAGCAACTCGCCAAACTCACGGGCGGCGAATACGACATCGGTATGCAGCAGTCTGACCACGTTGTGCGCGGCGTCGAATGCGGCTCCGACTTGTTCATTATTATGGCGCACGCGCTCGCTCCCGAACTTACCTTGGTCGCGGCACCTGAAATCAAAACGTTTGACGATCTCAGAGGCCGCGCCATCGCGGTCGATGGCGCGCATACCGGTTATGCGCTGCTGTTGCGAAAATTACTCGCGGACAAGGGGCTTGCCGACGGCGCTTATACGTTTAAGGAAATCGGCGGGTCGCAAGAGCGCTTCGATTCGCTCAAATCCGGCGCCACCGTTGCGAGCCTCTTAAATCCGCCTTTTGACCGCAACCTGCAGGCGGCGGGCTTTCGCAGTCTCGGCACGACCGCCGAGCATTTCCCAACCTATCCGGGTTCAATCGCCGCGGCGCGTCGAAGTTGGGCAGCGCGCAATGAACAGGCATTGCTCGCGTACATACGAGCATTTCTGGCGGCGTATGCATGGCTGCAGGACCAAGCGAATAAGGAAGCGGCAATTAAGCTTTTGCCCGCGCGTCTCAATATCGATCGCGCCACCGCCAGCGAAGCCTATGACCAGATCGCTGCGCAATCGCTGCCGGAAATCAAGACCGATGGCCTGCGCCAGGTGATCGCCGTAGTATGGGCGTCGGAGGGCAACCATGGTCCGCAGGAGGAGCCTGAAAAATACATGGATTTGTCCTACCTCAACCAGGCGCTCAGCGCACGCTGATTGACTGACTCGACCGCGGGAACGACCTCATGCAAGACACCATTTCACCGCAACACGACGCGCTCGTCGCGTCCGCAATCCATCACTGGGCGCCGCGGTTTGTTGCCAACGGCGTGCCATTGACTGATTTTCAGGAAGTCACCGCTGGCATTTCCACGTGGGCAGAATGGTGCGGTGCGTGGTGCGCGCGCGCAGCGGTGCACGAAGCTATCGGTCGCCAGGCGCTTGCCGACGGCTTTAACCTGTCAGCGGGCCAGCACCTGACCACTGCCGGCGTGTGCTATCACTTTGCCAAGTTTGTATTCGTGCTTGATATCGACGAGATGCGCGCTGCGCATATGAAGGCGGTCGAATGCCGCAGGCTTGCATTGCCGCTTCTGCGCCCGGCCGGCGAATACGTGCGGATTCCATTCGGTGCCGAGTCGTTCGCCTGCGTGCTGCGGTTGCCGGCCGGCATCGAGCGGCCACCGATCGTCGTGATGTGCATGGGGCTCGATTCAGCGAAAGAAGAAATGGACAGTTACGAATCGCTGTTTCTCGCGCGCGGACTCGGCACTTTGAGTTTCGACGGGCCGGGGCAGGGCGAATCTGAATACGCTATTCCGATCCGCGGTGATTACGAAGTCGCGGTCAGGGGCGTCGTCGACTGGGTCGAACAGCGCGCTGATGTTAATGCCGCAAAAATCGGTTTATGGGGTGTGAGTCTTGGCGGATATTACGCGCCGCGCGCTGCCGCCTTTGAAAAACGCGTTAAAGCGTGCATTGCATTGTCCGGGCCGTACAACATGGGCGCTGCGTGGGATGGATTGCCGGAACTCACGCGCGAAACGTTTCGCACGCGCGCGCATTGCCGCACACAGGATGATGCGCGCGCTGTCGCGGCCACATTGAGTCTCGACGGCGTCGCCGCTAAAATTACCTGCCCTTTATACATCGTGACGGGCAAGCTTGATCGAGTGGTGCCCTGGCAGGACGCCGAACGCCTCGCGCGCGAAGCTGGCGGTCCGGTCGAACTTGTTGTCATCGCTGACGGCAATCATGTCGCCAATAATCGTGCCTACAAATATCGCGCGCAGTCGGCGGACTGGATGGCACGCCAACTCAACGCCGTATGAAAATGTAAAGTCGTTAAATAAAAAGAGAAACTGCATTAACGAGGAGGAAATCATGTTCACCCGACTTTTGCCGGTGCTGATTTTGGCAGGTGGCGTCGCCGTAACGGCGGTGGCCGCCCAACCCTACCCGGACAAATCGATCCGCATGATCGTGCCGTTTCCGCCGGGTGCGGCCAGTGATTTTCTGGCGCGCACGCTTGGCCAGAAGCTAAACGAGTTATACGGCCAACAGATCGTGATCGACAACCGGCCGGGCGGCGGCGGCATTGTCGGCAGTACGCTGGTCGCTAAAAGCGCGCCGGACGGCTATACGCTCGGGATGGTAGGCCAGCCGCATTTGATGCAGCCGTTGCTGCAAAAAGAACCCCCGTACCGGGCGCTCGACGACATTGCTTCCATCGCGCAAGTCGCGTCGCTGCCGAACGTGCTGGTGGTGTCGCCGCAATTGCCGGTCAAATCGGTGAGCGATGTGATTGCACTTGCGAAATCCAAACCGGGCCAGTTGAATTTCGGGTCGGCCGGCATCGGCAGCTCATCGCATATCGCGGGCGAGGCGTTGAAAGCTGCCGCCGGCATCGACATCGTGCATGTGCCGTTCAAACTGTTGCCCGACATTTTCGCTGAGATGCTCGCCGGCCGCGTGCAGCTATATATGTTCCCGTTGCCCGCCGTGATGCCGATGTTGAAGGACAGCAAGTTGCACGTGGTGGCGGTGGGAAGCCCGCAGCCGACACCGTCACTACCCGGTGTGCCGACCATGTCGGACTCGGGTTTGCCGGGATTCCAGAGCGAGAGCTGGTTCGGTATCATCGGCCCGGCGCGCATGTCACGCGGTCACATCCTGCAGCTTAACCGCGACGTCGAAAAACTGCTCGCAACGCCTGAACTTAAGGAACGCTTTCTGCGCCAGGGCGCAGTGCCTGCATCCGGCACGCCCGAGGATTTCAAGAAACTGCTGCAAGCCGATTTTACGAAATATCAAAAGCTCGTAAAAGATGCCGGCATCTCAAGCCAATAATCACATCACTAAAAGCCACCAGAAGGAAAGCGCTATGCTGATTACGTACATAACAAAATTGCTCGCGGGCGCCTTGCTCGTGACGGCGGGGCCGATCGGCGCACAGGAAAAATTCCCCAATAAGCCGATTCGCATGCTGGTGCCATTTTCTGCCGGCAGCGCAACCGATTTTTTTGCGCGCGCGGTCGGACAGAAAATGGCGGAGAACTGGGGCCAGCAGGTAGTTGTCGACAACCGGCCGAGCGCAGGCGGCGTGATCGCCTCCGAACTGCTGCTCGGTTCGACGCCGGATGGCCACACGTTAATGATGGTGTCGATCGGCCACGCGGTGAATGCGTCGCTCTACAGCAAGCTCCCGTACGATACGATCAAAGACTTTGCCGGCGTCACGCTGGTGGCAGACGTACCGAACGTGCTCGTAACGACGCCGGCGCTTGGAATAAAATCGGTAAAGGAGTTGATCGATCTCGCCAAGTCGAAGTCCGGCCAGATTAACTACGGATCGGCGGGCGTCGGCAGCGGCACGCATATGAATGGAGAAGAGTTCAAACTCGCCGCCGGCATAAACGTCGTACACGTTCCGTTCAAAGGCACGCCCGAGGCGCTGACCAATACGATAGGCGGCAGCGTCCAGTATTTCTTTGCGCCGATTACCGCTGCGGTACCGCTTGTCAAAAGCGGCAAGGTAACGGGCCTCGCAGTGTCGACCAAAACGCGCTCGCCGATTCTGCCGGACTTGCCGACCGTCGGGGACACGCTGCGCGGATTCGATTTTAACTTGTGGACCGGGTTGATCGGTCCCGCGAAAATGCCGAATGACGTCAAGCAAAAAATCGCCGCCGAGGTTGCGCGCATACTCGCGCTGCCCGACGTGAAAGAACGCCTGCTCACGCAAGGCGCGACACCGCATACGATGGCGCCGTCGGAATTCGATGCATTTATAAAAAACGAAGTTTTACGCCTTGCCAATGTTGTTAAAGCGTCCGGCGCGCGCGCCGACTGATCCCACGGAGAATGCATAGCATGCACAAGATGTCGTATGTCACTTTGGTCGCGGCGGTCGCCGGCAGTATTTCGATACATGCGATCGCGCAGGGCCCGCAAAAATTTCCGGACCGGCCGGTGCGTTTTATAGTTCCGTTTACGCCGGGCACCGCGACTGATTCGTTGGCGCGCACACTAAGCCAGAAACTGTCGGAAACGTGGGGCCAGCAGGTCGTCGTCGACAATCGAGCGGGCGCGGGCAGCGTTGTCGGCACGGGCATTGCTGCCAAAGCCGCGCCGGACGGTTACACGCTGCTGATGGTATCGGCGAGCCACGCGGTGAATGCAACGCTGTACGCGAATTTGCCGTTCGATCCGGCGAAAGATTTTGCCGGCATCACGCTGGTTGCATCGATCCCGAATGTGCTGAGCGTCGGTACGCATGTGCAGGCGAAAAACGTGCAGGAGTTGATCGCGCTGGCTAAGGCCAACCCCGGCAAACTCAATTACGGCTCAGCCGGCATTGGCGCCGCCAGCCATTTGAATGCCGAGCTGTTCAACAGCACGCTCGGAGTGAAAATGGTGCACGTGCCGTTCAAGGGATTTTCGGAGCAGCTCACGGAAATTTTCGCGGGCCGCGTCGACCTGACGTGGGCGCCGCAGATACTCGCGTTGAGCCACATCAAGTCAGGGCGGTTGCGCGCGCTTGCCGTGAGCACGGCCAAGCGCTCGACCGCGTTGCCCGAGGTGCCGACTGTGAGCGAAGCAGGCGTACCCGGCTTCGTGTTCGATCCGTGGTTCGCCATGCTGGCGCCGGCCGCCACCCCCAAGGCGATCATCGACAAACTTAATGCCGACATCGTGCGCGTGCTGCAAATGCCGGACGTGCGCGAGAGGCTGCTTATGCAGGGCGCCGAGCCGGTATTTAGCACGCCGGCGCGCCTCGATGCCTATCTGAAGGAAGAGATCGCCAAGCTCGGAAAAATCGTCAGGGAGTCGGGCGCACGCGCCGAATAAATACAAACCAGCGAAACTTGGCGTAGCCCCCATGCCTGCATCAGTTGGGTGCGCGGGGGGAGGGCGGGGCTGTGCTACCTATATTTCGAGCTGCCTCGTGCGCGTTTTACTTCAAGCCTCCTTGACTACCGATTGGAATAAGTATGGACAAACCCGCTCAAGATAAACGCGTTGAAATCGCTTTGCGCGCATGGGCGCCAAGGTTCGTAGCCAGCGGCGTTCCGCTCGCGGACTTTGAAGAGGTTACCGGCAGCATCTCGCGCTGGGATGAGTGGTGCGCGGCGTGGTCGGCGCGCGCGGCCGTGCACGAAGAAATCGGGCGCAAGGCGCTCGCCGATGGATACACCATCAGCGCGGCCGGTCATCTGACCCGCGCGGCGCTGTGCTATCACTTCGGAAAATTCATGTTTGTGCACGACCTTGGCCAAATGAAAGCGGCGCACGCCAAAACGGTCGAGTGCCGAAATCTTGCTTTGCCGCATCTGAGTCCGCCGGGTGAACGCGTCGCGATTCCGTACGGTGACAAAACGCTTTACGGCGTATTGCGTAAACCCGCGGGCGTCGCGAAGCCGCCAGTCGTCGTTATTTGCGTCGGTCTCGACTCGACCAAGGAAGAGATGGATTTTTACGAGACATTACTGCTTGACCGCGGCATGGCGACGCTGCCCTTCGACGGGCCGGGGCAGGGCGAGGCCGAGTACACGATTCCAATCCGCGGTGATTTTGAAGTGCCGGTGAAAGCGGTCGTCGACTTTATCGAAAAGCGCAGCGATCTCGATCGCCACAACATCGGCGTAATGGGTGTATCGCTGGGCGGTTATTACGCCGCGCGCGCTGCCGCATTTGAAAAACGCTTAAAGGCCTGCGTGTCATTGTCGGGACCTTACAGCTGGGTCGAAGTCTTCGATGCGCGCAACGAATTGTCGCGCGAGGCGTTTAAAGTGCGCAGCCACGCGAAAACGATGGACGAGGCGCGCGCAGTCGCGCTGACATTGACGCTCGCCGGCGCCGCCAAAAATATTACCTGTCCGCTATATGTCGTGGGCGGCGAGCTCGATCATCTGACGCCGCCGCAGAACGCTGAGCGCATCGCGGCCGAAGCGTCGGGGCCGACGGTGCTCAATATTGTTAAAGGCGGCAATCATGTCGTCAACAATCGCCGCTATATGTATCAAACCCAAATGGCCGACTGGCTTGGGCAACAGCTCGGGTTGGTGAAATCGTGAACGGCCAAAGCTCATGAGCATGGAGCTTTATCCGCGATTTTCCGCCGCAGAGTTCGAGCGTCGGCACGTCGCCGCTCGCAAGCTGATGATGGCAGAAGGGGTTGACGCGCTCGTGGTCTATGGCGATTCGGGTGTCTCGCGGCACAACCATGCCGACATTCATTATCTGTCGGGTTTCCTGGGCAATCGCACTAACTATGTGGTCGTCACGGCGGCGTTTGATCCGGTGATCTTTGTGCAATCGTTCAACCACGTGCCGAATGCGCGTGAAGCGTCCGCGATCCGCACTGAGTGGGGTGGTGTCAGTTCGGCGACAACGATCGCCAATTACCTCGACGATGCGGGCCTCGGTAAAGCTGCTCTCGGTTATGTCGGCGACGTGCCGGTGCAAAGTTATCTCACATGGCAGCGCTTGCTCGGCGGGTGGCAATTCAAGGATGTGACGCGCGCGTTTCGGCGCTTGCGGCTCGTCAAGAGCAGTGAAGAAATCAACTGGCTAAAAAAAGGCGCGGCGCTGACCGATGCCGCGCTGCAAAGCCTGATCGATCAAGTGAAACCGGGAATGCGCGAATACGAGCTTGGCGCAATCGTCGAATCCACTGCCTTGCACGGCGGCGGCCTGCCGCATTTATGTTATTTGTCGTCGGGCGCGCAGACCGGCGCCGGCGCGTGCGTGCCGCGGCAAAATCTTTCGAACCGCGTCATCGAGCGCGGCGACGTCGTCAACACCGAAATCAGTGTGAGCCATTGGGGCTATTCGGGACAGATACACCGGCCCATTTTTATTGGCGCGCCGCCCGGAGATTTGTATCGAAGGTTATGGGATACGACGCTCGAGGCCTATGAGCGCTGCGTAAAGGCGTTGCGCGCAGGCGCAACCAGTGACGACGTGCTCGACGCGGGCGACGTGATCGCCGAACGTGGTTACACGATCAACGACGGTTTTCTGCACGGGTTCGGCATTGGCCTGCTGCCGCCGAGCATCGGCACGCGCGAGTCGACCGGCCGGCGCGGCGAGCCGGGACCCAAATTTATTTTTGAGGAAGATATGTGCGTCGTCGTGCAGCCGAACGTGGTCACGCCTGACGAGAGCGCAGGTTTACAGTTGGGCAATCTGTTTCGCATCACGCGCGACGGCGCCGAGTGCCTGCACACTCTGCCGATACAGTATTACATTACAGACTAATTGATTCTTACCAAATTCACTACACGGCAAAATCAAATTCAAAATCGCGCCCTCATCCCCACCTTCTCCCCAAGGGAGAAGGGGTTTGCTTCCCTCTACCTTGGGGAGAGGGACCGAGGGCGAGGG
>JANYCE010000193.1 GCA_025360445.1 Betaproteobacteria bacterium | reverse complement strand
GTCGCGCAAATTGAAAAATACAAAAGCGCGACTGAAATTGTGTGGTGCCAGGAAGAGCCGCGCAATCAGGGTGCCTGGCATCGCATTCAACATTACCTGATGCGCCACCTTTTACCGCACCAGACGCTCACGTACGCCGGGCGCGATTCGTGGGCGACACCGGCCGCGGGCTACAAGTCGTTACACGAAAAACAGCAGAAAGAACTCGTCAACCTTGCGCTGACGTTAGGCGCGGCATCACGCGCGGATGGCACTCAGTAAGCATATGCAGCCTGAACTGGAGCAAGCATGTTAGTTGAAGTCAAGGTGCCGCAACTCTCGGAATCCGTGGCCGAGGCGACGCTCGTGTCGTGGCACCGCAAAGTCGGCGAATACGTGAAGCGGGACGAAAACCTGGTCGATATCGAAACCGATAAAGTCGTGCTCGAAACACCGGCCCCGGACTCCGGCGTGTTAGTCAAAATCGCCAAGGGCGATGGCGGGACGGTCGTTAGCAAGGAAGTCATCGCGACCATAGACACGGAAGGCAAACCGGCAGCAGTCGCACCGGCCGCCGTCAGTGCGCCTGCATTGACGCCTGCGCCATCGGCCGCCGCCGCGATAATGCCTGCCGCGCAAAAAATTGCCGCAGAAAACAAAATCGATGCGGGCAGCCTGAGCGGCAGTGGCCGCGGCGGGCGTGTAACCAAAGGCGATGTGCTCGACGCCATACAGAGTGCGCCGGCAGCCAAAGCTCCAGCGCCGCCTCCAGCGCCATCTAGCATGCGGCCGGCAGCGCCATCAGTTGATCTCGGCGCGCTTGGCGAGCGGCCGGAGCAGCGCGTTCCGATGTCGCGCTTGCGCGCGCGCATCGCCGAGCGACTCGTGCAATCGCAGTCGACGGCGGCCATCCTGACCACATTCAATGAAGTGAATATGCAGCCGGTCATGGAACTGCGCAGCCGCTATAAAGAAAAATTTGAGAAGGAACACGGCGCCAAGCTTGGCTTCATGTCGTTTTTCGTCAAGGCCGTGGTGAGCGCCCTCAAACGCTACCCGATCGTCAATGCATCGATCGACGGCAACGACATTGTGTATCACGGTTATTTTGACATTGGCATCGCCGTCGGCAGTCCGCGCGGACTCGTCGTGCCAATCATCCGCGATGCCGATCAGATGTCGCTCGCGGATATCGAAAAGCAAATCGCCGAGTTCGGCAAGCGCGCGCAGGACGGCAAACTGACGATTGAAGAACTCACCGGCGGGACCTTCTCGATTTCGAACGGCGGCGTGTTCGGTTCAATGTTGTCGACACCCATACTCAATCCGCCGCAAAGCGCGATTTTAGGCGTGCATGCAACCAAGGAACGCGCAGTGGTCGAGAATGGCCAAATCGTCATCCGGCCGATGAACTATCTCGCCATGTCGTACGACCATCGCATCATCGACGGCCGGGAGGCGGTGCTTGCGCTGGTTGCGATCAAGGAAGCGCTGGAAGATCCGGCGCGCATGTTGCTGGACATTTGAGCAGGCAACCGCGCACTCCGGAAGCACTCGCATTCCAAGCGATTAGCTATTATCCGGGACCCAAGCCAAACGGTGGAGACTGCAGGCGCTCGCAACTCCTGCGTAATTTCAGCGGCGAATCACTTTTGAGGTTTTAAGATGGCCAAATCATTTGACGTTGTCGTGATCGGCGGCGGACCCGGCGGCTACATCGCCGCGATCCGGGCGGCGCAACTCGGCCTGAAGGCCGCCTGCATCGATGAAGCGGCCAGGCCCGATGGCAGGCCCGCTCTCGGTGGCACCTGCACCAATGTCGGCTGTATTCCGTCCAAGGCTTTGCTGCAGTCCTCCGAAAATTACGAGCATGCCGGCCACCAGTTCGCCGAGCACGGCATAGAGATCAAAGGCCTGAGCGTTGACATCGCAAAAATGCTCGCACGCAAAGACAAGGTCGTTGAGCAGAACAACGATGGCATCGCATTTTTGTTGCGGAAAAACAAGGTCGAGTTCTTTCACGGTCGCGGCAGCTTTGCGGGTGCATCGCAAGCGGCGGGCGCGGATGTCATAGAGATTAAGGTTGCTGGCAAGTCTGCTGAGACTTTGCTCGCGAAACACGTGATCGTCGCGACTGGTTCAAATCCGCGTGCGCTGCCGGGGGCTGACTTCGACGAAAAAACGATTCTCTCCAACACCGGCGCGTTGGCGATTACCGAAGTGCCCAAGCGTGTAGGCGTGATCGGCGCCGGCGTAATCGGGCTGGAAATGGGCAGCGTCTGGCGGCGGTTGGGCGCCGAGGTGACGATCCTCGAGGCATTGCCCGCGTTCCTCGGCGCAGTTGACGAACAGATCGCAAAGGAAGCCGCAAAAATCTTCGCAAAGCAGGGCCTCGCGATACACACTGGCGTCAAAATCACCAAAGTTACGAGCAAGAAGACGGTCACCGTCGAATACACCGACAGCGCGGGAACCGCGCAAAGCGCGGCGTTTGATAAGTTAATTGTGTCGATTGGACGGGTGCCGAACACGACCGGGCTGGAGGCGGCGGCAATCGGCGTTAAGCTCGACGAGCGCGGATTCGTTGCCGTTGACGACAACTGCCGCACCAGCGTCGCGAACGTGTGGGCGATTGGCGACGTGGTGCGCGGGCCGATGCTCGCGCACAAGGCAGAAGAGGAGGGCGTCGCGGTTGCCGAGCGCATCGCCGGCCGTCAAGGGCACGTCGATTTCAACACTGTGCCGTGGGTTATTTATACTTCGCCGGAAATTTCGTGGGTGGGCCAGACCGAGCAGCAGTTGAAAGTCGCCGGCATTGAGTATCGCGCCGGCGTTTTTCCGTTCATGGCGAACGGACGTGCGCGCGCGCTCGGCGATACCACCGGCATGGTAAAAATGCTCGCTGATGCCAAAACCGACCGCATCCTGGGCGTGCACATCATCGGGCCAATGGCTTCAGAACTGATCGCTGAAGCGGTGGTTGCGATGGAATTCGGCGCATCTTCAGAGGACATCGCAATAATCTGCCATGCACATCCGTCCTTGTCGGAAGCCATGAAGGAAGCCGCGCTCGCGGTGGATAAACGCACATTGAATATCTGATGCGAGGTCACAAACTGTGACCGCACCTCGCGCGCGTCAGCAGGTCGGGCGCTCCAGGTGAACGATGACACGCAGGCCGGGGTTTCGAATCGCTACGGCCACTTCACGCTGGCGCACGATAGCTCTGATATTGCCGGGTGGGTGCGCCAGCACGGCCACGAGCATGGTTTCGAACTCGATGGATCGCAGCGCGCGGCACTCGAAGTTTTGCAGGGTGTTTACGAGGATCTCATTGCGCTCGAGCGCCTCGAGGCATCACTGATCCGGCTGCTGGCACGAAAGCGAAACGTGCAGGGCGCCTATCTATGGGGCGGCGTGGGGCGCGGCAAAAGTTTTCTGATGGATAGCTTCTACAACTGCGTGCCGGTTGCGCGCAAAAAGCGCATTCACTTTCACCGCTTTATGCAGGAAATCCATCGCGCACTCCATCAGCATCAGGGCAGGGAAGATCCGCTTGCCATTATCGCGCGCGACGTAGCGAGGGATACGCGCCTGCTGTGCCTCGATGAATTTCATGTTACCGACATCACTGACGCCATGCTCATGCGGCGACTTTTCGAAGGGCTTATTGCACACGGCGTAGTGCTCGTGACCACTTCGAACCAGCATCCCGACCAGCTTTACAAAGACGGACTGCAGCGCAGTCAATTCATGCCGGCGATAGAGCTCATCAAGCGCAGCCTCCATGTGGTCAACGTTGATGGCGGCGCCGATTACCGGTTGCGCGAACTTGAGCGCGCCGGCGTTTATCACAGCGGGCCGGATGCGGATGCGCACCTTGAACAGGCGTTTATGGCCATCGCGCGCCATGAATCGATAGACTCCTCGACGCTCGAAATCGAAGGTCGCTTTATTCAGGCGCGGCAGCTCGCGCGCGGCGTTGCGTGGTTCGATTTTCGCGAACTCTGTGATGGTCCGCGTGGCAAGGCTGATTACATAGAACTCGCGCGTCGGTATCACACGGTGTTGCTGTCGGGCATCCCGCAGTTCGAGATCGACGAGGCCGATATCGTGCGGCGCTTTACCTGGCTCATTGACGAGTTCTACGACCGGCGCGTCAAACTGATCGTGTCAGCCGCAGCACCTCCGGGCGAGCTCTACGCGTGGGCCGAAGGCGGCGACCAGTTTGAGCGCACTATCAGCCGGCTGATTGAAATGCAAACGCGGGGTTACTTGAGCGAGCCGCATTTGCCGTAGCGTTACCCTTCGGGGAGGAACACACGTGGAAAACTTCAACGCTTATCGCATATTCGACGACGGGGGCAAAGCCCACGGCCGCCTTGTAGAAATGACGATCGACGAACTCGATCCCGGCGAAGTCGTCATCCAGATCGCTTATTCGAGCGTCAATTACAAAGATGCACTGGCTGGTAGCGGCGCGGGGAAGATCGTGCGTCGTTACCCATGCGTTGGCGGCATCGACAGCAGCGGTACGGTCATGTCGTCAAGCGATGCGCGGTTCAAGCCCGGCGATCAAGTGATCTGCACGAGTTACGACTTCGCAATGACACATGACGGCGGCTATGCAAAATACGCACGAGTGCCTGCGGATTGGGTCGTACCGCTGCCGGCGGGATTGACATTGTTCGACGCGATGGCGCTTGGCACCGCGGGTTTCACGGCGGGCCTTGCGGTGCATTTGCTCGAACACAACGGCATGGCGCCCGCCAACGGCAAAGTCGTGGTCAACGGCGCGACCGGCGGCTGCGCAAGCCTTGCGATCGATATGCTCGCCGGCCTTGGCTATGCCGTCACGGCGGTAACCGGCAAGCAGGCGGAGCACGCGTATCTGAAGGACATCGGCGCCGCGGACGTATTAAGCCGGGATACGCTAAAGCCCGGCACGCGCCCGCTTGAAAAAGGCCTCTGGGCGGCGGCGTTCGATTCGGTTGGCGGCGAGCAATTATCCGCATTGACGCGCAGCATGCAGCAGCACGGGCTCATCGCCAGTTTTGGCAATGCGGGCGGCATCGACCTCAACACGACGGTGCTGCCGTTTATTTTGCGCGGCCTGCGCTTGATCGGCATCGACTCCGGCTACACGCCGATGGACATCCGCCGGCACGTGTGGGACCGGCTCGCCACTGATCTCAAACCCCGTTTCTTGAAAAACATTGTGAAAACGATTGCACTGAATCAGTTGCCGCAAACATTTGAAGCGATGTTGAAGCAGGAAACGAAAGGTAGAACTGTCGTGGCAATTGCGGGGCCGCTCGCGCAAGCGGTTCGAACGGCGCGCTGAGTCACTGTAAAAAAGCAATTCCACGGACGGCGATGAGCAGCAGTTTTTAGGAAGGACGCAGATGGCGACTTACCAGGAATTTCATCGCCGCTCAATCGACGAGCCCGACTCGTTCTGGCGCGAGCAGGCGCAGCTGATTGACTGGCATAAACCGTTTACCCAGGTGCTCGACTATAGCCGGCCGCCGTTTGCGCGCTGGTTTGTCGGCGGTGAAACCAACTTGTGCCACAACGCCGTCGATCGCCATCTCCAACACCGCGGCGATCAGCCGGCACTGATTTTCGTATCGAGTGAAACCGCCCACAACAAGACGTACACGTTTACCGAGTTGCACGCAGAAGTGAACCGCTGCGCGGCAGCGTTACGCGACCTTGGGCTCGGCAAAGGCGACCGCCTGCTCATTTACATGCCGATGATCCCGGAGGCTGTATTCGCGATGCTGGCGTGCGTTCGACTGGGCGCGATTCATTCGGTGGTCTTCGGCGGCTTCGCGGCCATGAGCCTCGCTTCGCGTATCGATGACGCGAAACCGAAGCTATTGTTTACCGCCGATGCCGGTATGCGCGGCGGCAAATCGATCCCATACAAAGGACTCGTCGATGAGGCCATCCGACTGGCGCAGCATCCGCCGCAAAAAGTCGTGATCGTCGGCCGCGGGATTGCCGGGTACACGCTGCAAGCGGGCCGCGATGTCGATTACGCGCAACTCCGCGAGCGGCATTTCACGGCGCAGGTGCCGGTCGTTTGGCTCGAAGCAAGCGAGCCGTCGTACATTCTTTATACCTCGGGCACCACCGGCAAGCCGAAAGGCGTGCAGCGCGACACGGGTGGTTACGCAGTGGCGCTCGCGGCCAGCATGCAACATATTTACTGCGGCAAGCCGGGCGAAGCGATGTTCACGACGTCCGACATCGGCTGGGTAGTCGGCCACTCATACATTGTGTACGGCCCGTTGATACATGGCATGGCCAGCGTCATGTATGAAGGCCTGCCGATTTGGCCGGACCCTGGAATCTGGTGGAAAATTGTCGCCGATCACAAAGTGACGGTGATGTTTTCGTCTCCCACTGCGATCCGCGTCTTAAAGAAACAGAATCCCGCCTACCTGACCAAGTACAGCGTGAGTACCCTGCGCCATCTTTTCCTTGCCGGCGAACCGCTGGACGAACCAACGGCGCGCTGGATTTCCGAGGCACTCAACGTGCCGGTGATCGATCATTACTGGCAGACCGAGACCGGTTGGGCGCTGTTGTCGAGCCTGCCGGGCGTCGAAGCGACGCCGACCAAATATGGAAGCCCGAGCTTTGCCGCTTATGGCTATAACGTAAAGCTGCTCGATGAGGTCACGGGGCGCGAGCTCGGCGCGGATGAAAAAGGCGTGGTCGCCGTTGTGCCGCCGTTGCCGCCGGGTTGCATGTCAACAGTGTGGGGACAGGACGAGAGATTCGTGCAGACGTATTTCACGAGTTTTAAAGACCAAATGATCTACACGACGTTTGACTGGGGCATCCGCGACAAGGACGGTTACTACTTCATTCTTGGACGCACGGACGATGTCATCAATGTCGCGGGCCATCGCCTGGGCACGCGTGAAATTGAGGAAGCTGTGAGCGGCCACCCGAACGTCGCCGAAGTCGCGGTGGTCGGGGTGCGCGACGCGATTAAAGGACAGGTGCCGGTTGCGTTTGCAATCGTCAAGGACACAGCGACGATTGCAGACGCTGCCGGACGTCGCAGGCTGGAGCAGGAAGTGTTTGACATAGTCGATAAGGCGCTTGGCCCAATCGGGC
>JANYCE010000183.1 GCA_025360445.1 Betaproteobacteria bacterium | reverse complement strand
CATTTCTTCAGTATCTATCGCCATCATGTTGCGCAGATACATGCTGGTTGGAAACGCGAACGACTCGTGCAGCGTGATTACGGGAAATTCAACCGGCAATCCACCCGCGAACATCACGCCGCGGCTCACGGCTTCAATGAGTTCCGGCACGTTGCGATGACAGGCGTTGAAACCGCTGAAGGTATTAGTAATGCCGATGATCGGCCGCTCGAGCGCATCATCGGTGTAACCCATCGCCTTGATGAATGCCTTGCGCAGGAACAGCGAGAATTCTTCGTCGCCGTACGCTGTGAGTCCGCGCCGCATGCCGCGTTTTTTTGTCGCCATGGGATATCTTTTAATAATGGGGTAGCCCCGCACGATAACGAATGCGGCAAATTGACGCAAGGCTGACGCAACACCTACAATCGAAGGCCACTCTCACCCTGCGATTGACCTTCATGGCTGACAGAAAAACACTCGGCAAATTGCCGATCGACGCAATACGCATTCTTGAACTGCCGCGTCTGCCGGCCGATATCATTGATGGCTTCACAGCGCTGATCGATCTGACCGGTACGATCTCGGATGCGTTCGACGAGCTTGGCATCGTCGGCGTCATCTCGGCGTACGTGATGCCGCCGGTCAACAGCGGCAAGCGCATCGTCGGACCCGCGCTCACCGTGCGCAACATCCGTCATTCGACGCAAATTCATAAAGCGGCGCAGGACAAGGCTAGCGGCCAGGGTGAAACTGAAGCGCATAACCTGGCGACACCCGGCGACGTGCTGGTGATGGAAGGCGTGATGGGCTGCTCCAACATGGGCGGCCAATCGGCAACACTTTCGCGGCGCGAAGGCTGCATCGGCGCCATCGTCGACGGCACGCTGCGCGACCCCGACCAGTACCGGCAGATGGGCTGGCCGGTGTGGTGCAAAGGTTTCACGCCCATCACGGGCAAGTGGCGCATGCAGACGGTTGAAGTGAATGGCGCGGTGCAAATCGCCGGCATCGCAGTGCGGCCGGGCGACCTTGTGTGCGCCGATGAAGCCGGCATCGCGTTTGTGCCTTATGCGCGCGCGGCGGACGTGCTCGCTGTCTCGCGCAAGATCGACGGCGCCGATACGAAGCGCAAAGCCGACATCGACAGCGGCGTGCCGCTTGTAGAAATTGTGCAACGCAAGTACAAATAATCAGCCACAGAGCACACAGAACACAGAACACAGAGGAAAAGACACAACGACTTATTTCTGGTTTGTATTTGGTCTTTCTCTGTGAACTCTATGTGCTCTGTGGCAAGCTTTTGAAGTAAAAAGGAGCACGCTTTGCAAGCAACCAACCTGATTGTCATTCTTTCCGACGAACACAATAAACGCGTGACCGGCTGCTACGGTCATCCGCAAATTAAAACGCCCCATCTCGACAGGCTCGCGGCCCGCGGCACGCGGTTCACCTCGGCGTACACGAATTGTCCTATATGCGTCCCGGCACGCGCCTCGTTCGCGACCGGTCAGTACGTGCACAAGCACCATTGCTGGGACAACGCGATCGCTTACGACGGCGAGCCGCCGACCTGGGGTCACCGGCTGATGGCGCAGGGCCATCGCGTAACCTCGATCGGCAAGTTGCATTACCAGGACTCATCGCCTAAGCGCAACGGCTTTGATGAAGAAATATTGCCGATGCATATCGTCAACGGCGTCGGCGATCTGCTCGGACTCATCCGCGACGAATTACCGGTGCGGCAGGGCTCGAAGAAGCTCGGACCTGAGGCGGGTCCGGGCGAATCTGAATATACGCAGTACGATCGCGACATCGCGGCGAGTACGCAGCGCTGGCTCGAACACGAAGCGCCCAAATACAAAACCAAACCATGGGTGCTCTACGTCGGCTTCGTGTCGCCACACTTTCCATTAATCGCGCCACCGCAATTCTTCAATATGTATCCCGAAAAAGACGTGCCATGGCCGCTTATGTACGACAAAGCTGAGCGCCCGCGCCATCCGTTCACCGATGCAATGCGGTTGTGCCAGTGCTTTGACGAGCCGTTTGATGCGCCGATGGTGCGCCGCGCGATCGCGGCTTACTTCGGGCTCACGTCTTTTCTCGACGACAACATCGGTAAAATTTTGTCGACGCTCGAGACGACCGGGCTCGCCGAAACGACGCGGGTGCTGTACTCATCCGACCACGGCGACAATCTCGGCACGCGCGGTATGTGGGGAAAATCGACGATGTATGAAGAGTCGGCCGGCATCCCGATGATTCTCGCCGGCCCCGAAGTGCCGCAAGGCAATGTGTGCGACGTGCCCGTCATGCTGGCCGATGCGTTCCAAACGCTCGTCGAAGGCGCCGGTGCGAAAGTAGATTCAAGCGACGCGCAATTACCCGGCCATTCGCTGATCGACATCGCGCAGGGTTTCGTGCCGACACGCACGATATTGTCCGAGTACCACGCTGCCGGCGCCATGACAGGCGCCTATATGATCCGGCACGGTCAATACAAATACATTTACTACGCCGGTTTGCCGCCGATGTTGTTCGATCTCGCTGCCGATCCGCAAGAGCGCAACGATATGGGGCGAAATCCAGCTTCCGCTCTAATCGTCGCAGACTGTGAAGCGGCGCTGCGAAAAGTGGTCGATCCCGACGCGGTCGACAAGCTCGCCAAAGCCGAGCAGTCCGCGAAAATCGCCGAAGTCGGCGGCAAAGACGCAATTTTAAAACGCGGCACCTTCCGTTACTCCCCGCCGCCGGGATCGAAGGCGTCTTATTTTTAGCTGGTGGTGCAGTGCCGCTTAATGCGCGCGTGAGTTTTTCAATTTTTATTTTTTACTCTTCATCACGCAGTGACCTGAAACGCGCGCGCTATGATATTCGCATGAATATTTGTTGCTGAAGCGCAACAGTCGCGCGAACAGCGCGTGCGCCTTGCTATACAATCGGGGCTAGTTGTAAATAAAAAAATCGGCCTAGGGAGGCCAATGTATAGGTTGCTCAGGGCTGCCAAAAAAGAACAATGGACTAAGCGCGCGATTAACACCGCAACGGGGTATCTGCGTTCCGTCGCATTGATGTGCGTCGATGTGGTTCGATCAGCTACCCTCTCCAGCCGCCGTTTCCACGACCTGGGCGATCAATGGCCCTCATCGTGCAAAAGCATTTGTGGCGGGGCGCGAAGTGCTGTCACGACATTGGCGATTGGTATTGCCCTGGCAGGGGGGGCGGTGGTTTCTCGAGATAGTTTCGCGCAGACCTATGCCCTTTCTTGCAGTGGTTGCCATTCAGCTTCGAATGCACGCGTCAATGCCGCCCCGCTGATTAGTGGCGCAAACGGTGCAGACGCGGCGACGGGGCTGACGTTTATCGGCAGTGCAGACACCCGCCACGGCATGGTCGCAGGTAACGCCAGCATTGTTACAGAACTGCAAACGACTTTTGGCTTGACCGCCCAACCAAGAACGGTAGCCTATGGCGGTAGCTCCGGGGCATTTCCGATTACCGGGCTATTTATCAGCCCCGGCAACGGCGGCGGCTCGTTACCGCTTGTCACTACGACCGCACCCTTCGGTGGCGGCAACGGTGGCGCAACGAGCGGCACCTTAACGACTAAGGTTAGATCGCGCGAGCGAAGCGAGCCGCGATCTGAACCGTTTGTTGGACAAGCCCGGTCCCGGAGTAAAGGCCGCGCCTCATAGAAAATATGTTTTTTGAATTGATCCCGGTTTGACGTTTTGCCGGGAA
>JANYCE010000094.1 GCA_025360445.1 Betaproteobacteria bacterium | reverse complement strand
GGCCGCGCACCGTTTCAGTCCCGCCTGCTTGAGCAGAAATCTCGCGATGACGCGGTGGATGATCCGCAGCACCGGCGTGAGCAACTCGGGATGCGCGGCGAACAGAACACGCAGCGGGATCGGAAACGACAGCACCCATTGCCGCACCGGTACCTGCGGTATGACGTGATCGACCAGGTGCGCGGCGGTTTGCGCCATGCGCCGCGCGCTGCACGAGGGGCAAAATCCGCGTCGCTGCGCCCCGAAGGAAGTCCCCTTGGGGGACAGGAAAACGCGACAAGCTTCTCGTGGGCGCAGCCAGCGCAGTGTAGACGCAGAAAGCCGTGTGCGAGGATGCTGCATTCCAGATAGGCCTCAAACTCGTCTTTGACAAACGCCGGCAAGCCCGAACCGGTTTGCGCCTCGACTTGGGCGAGAAAAGTCTCAAGATGTTCCTGCACAATCTGATAGAGCGTCGTCTCTTCAGGGCGCCGCCGTTCGTAGTGGAAGGCGACGGGGTTGCCAGCCGTCGCCGGCTGCAGCGCTCGGCCCATGAGGCACGCTGGCGAATCGGTTACAACAACCCCCGCTCCGCAAATGACAGCACGCCGCTGCCGGCCACAATGAAGTGATCGAGCACGCGCACGTCGATTAAAGAGAGCGCCTGTTTAAGCGCCTGGGTCAGTGTCTCATCGGCATGACTTGGCTCAGCAACGCCCGACGGATGGTTGTGGGCGAGAATCACGGCGCCCGCGTTGTAATGCAGCGCGCGCTTGACCACTTCGCGCGGATAGACGCTCGTCTGCGTTAGCGTGCCGCGAAATAATTCCTCGCTGCCGATTACACGGTTTTGAGCATCGAGAAACAGCACGAAAAAAACTTCGTGCGGCAATGACTGAAGCTTCATACGCAGATAGTCGCGCACTGCCGTCGGCGAGTTGAGCGCATTGCCCGTCGAAATTTTTTCTTTTAACGCCCGCCGCGAAATTTCCAATACCGCCTGCAGTTGTGCGAATTTCGCCTGGCCCATGCCGGGCAGTTCACACACTTCCTGTTTGCTGGCAGAACACAGCGCGGACAATGACCCGCAGCGCGTCAGCAGATCGCGTGCAAGATCGACTGCGCTTTTACCCTTGATGCCTGTGCGCAGGAAAATCGCGAGCAGCTCCGCATCCGACAAGGCATCGGCGCCCCTCCCCAAAAGTTTTTCGCGCGGCCGTTCTGCCAGCGGCCAATCGGTAATCGCCATAAGTTTTTCTCCGATAACCTCAACTACAACTTCTAACGCTTAACACTCAAGACGGTGGCTAGGCCTAAAGTCATAAGAACAAACGCGCGCGCTTTGACCTGGTTTGTGCGTCGCACGATATGGTTTACACTCTGCCGCTCGTCACAGGAAACGCTCAATCGATGGCAGAAATACGCCAAAAACGAATCGTGCTGGGCATTACCGGCGGCATCGCGGCCTATAAGGCAGCGGAACTCACACGTCTGTTCGTCAAAGATGGCGTCGAAGTGCAGGTTGTTATGACGCAGGCAGCCTGCGGTTTCATCACGCCGGCGACGATGCAGGCGCTGTCGGGCCGCCCCGTGTTCAGCGATATGTGGGACCACCGCATCGCGGACAACATGGCGCACATCGAATTGTCGCGCGGCGCAGACGCGATCGTCGTGGTGCCTGCGACCGCGGATTTTCTGGCAAAACTTGCCAACGGTCTCGCTGACGATTTGCTTTCAACGTTGTGCATGGCCCGTCCGCGCGCCGGACTCGATGGCGCGGCCTTTGATTGCCCGTTGATTGCTGCGCCCGCGATGAACCGCCAGATGTGGGAGAACAACGCGACGCAGCGCAACGTTAAACAACTGATAACCGATGGCGTCACTATCCTCGGCCCCGCCAGCGGAGACCAGGCGTGCGGCGAAATCGGCATGGGGCGCATGCTCGAAGCGCACCAGATCTACGAAGCGATCGTTTCATTTATGCAGCCGAAGCTGCTCGCAGGCAAGCGGGTGTTAATCACCGCCGGCCCGACGTTCGAAGCGATCGATCCGGTACGCGGCATCACGAATCGCAGCTCCGGCAAGATGGGGTATGCGATCGCGCGTGCGGCACTCCATGCCGGCGCTCAAGTCACGCTCGTCAGCGGTCCGGTTGCACTCGCGCCGCCGGTGTTGGCGATGGTCGAACGAGTCGAGAGTGCCGCCCAGATGTTTGAAGCCGTAAAGAAGCACGCCAAATCCGCGGATATCTTCATTGCCGTCGCCGCGGTAGCCGACTATCAGGTTGCGCAAACGAGCACGCAAAAGATAAAGCGCACCGAAGCCAGTCTCAATCTGACGCTAGTGCCGAACGAAGACATACTCGCATGGGTCGCCGCGCTGCCGAAGCCGCCTTACTGCGTAGGCTTCGCAGCGGAAAGCGAAAGACTGCAGGAATTTGCCGATGCGAAGCGCCGCCGCAAGAATGTGCCGCTGATGGTCGCGAATCTCGCCCAGGATGCGATAGGCGCCGACGACAATGAGATCACTCTGCTTGACGACACTGGCGCTCAAACAGTGGCGCGCGCGTCGAAACCGGAAATCGCGCGCCATCTCATCGCCCACATCGCAAAACTTTACAAGTCCCGGAAAACCGAAAAAGATTGAACCGCCAAGAACGCAAAGGGCGCGAAGGAAAGCCAAACACCAACGAAACCGCGACGTAAAAATCGGTTTTCTGGATCATCAAGCCGGAAGACGTTTACCTTTCCACCTTCGCGTCCCCCGCGTCCCCTGCGATGAATGTTTTTGAATCCCACCTGTATGAAAAAACTCGACATCAAAATTATCGATCCGCGCATGCGCGATCAGCTTCCGGCATACGCGACAGCCGGTTCCGCCGGACTGGACCTGCGCGCCTGCCTCGACCAGCCGCTGACATTGCTGCCCGGGCAGACTGAACTCATTCCGACTGGTATCGCCATCCATCTCGACGACCCGGGCCTGGCGGCGATGATCCTGCCGCGCTCCGGACTCGGCCATAAACATGGCATCGTACTGGGCAATCTGGTTGGGCTCATCGACTCCGATTATCAGGGCCAAATCTTCGTCTCTACCTGGAACCGCGGCAGCCTGCCTTTTGTCATAAACCCGATGGAGCGCCTCGCGCAGTTAATCGTTGTGCCGGTTGTGCAGGTCGCACTGAATATAGTTGACGAATTCGAAGCGAGCACCCGCGGCGCGGGCGGCTTCGGCAGCACCGGCAAGCACTGAGCAGATCAATGGCAGAGCCAGCAATCATTCTTTTCGCTCATGGTGCACGCGATCCGCAATGGGCTCAGCCTTTCAAAACAATCAAACACCTGCTTGAAACAAAAAGGCCAGGTGCCGTGGTCGAACTGGCCTTTCTTGAATTCATGCAGCCCGCACTCGCCGACACGATCGAAAAACTTGCGCAAGACGGCCATCAGTCAATCACTATTGCGCCGCTATTTATGGCGCAGGGCGGACACTTAAAAAACGATCTGCCGAAGATACTTGACGCTTTGCGCGCCGGTCATCCAAATATCATGATCAAGCTTTTGCCTGCCGTCGGGGACGTCGACGAAATCCTCGCAGCGATCGCCGCTTGGATCGTCAGCGCAACCGGCGGCTCAAGCGTTAAAACGGTTAACCAATGAATGCGGTAAAAACATTTTTTCTGGTCGTGGCGGCAACCCTGAGCATCGGGCCTGCACACGCTCAGACATCGCTGCCCGAGATCTCGCTTTCGATCAAGGGCCATAAGCTTGTCGCTGAAGTCGCAGCCACTGATAGTTCGCGCACTACGGGGCTTATGAACCGGCGCATGATGCCTGAAAACCGCGGCATGCTATTTGTGTTCGCGCACACGCAACCTCAAAGCTTCTGGATGATGAACACCTACATCCCGCTGAGCATCGCGTTTGTCGACGAGCAGGGCATCATCGTCAATATCGCCGATATGAAACCGCTCACCACCGATGCGCACCTCTCATCCAGGCCCGCCAAATATGCGCTCGAAATGAATATGGGCTGGTTTACCAAGCGCGGTGTCAAAGCGGGAACCCGCATTGACGGTCTTAAAGAAGCACTGCCGGCTCAATAACAAGCAGCCGCCCAGAGGGCGAAAAAAAGCGCGCGGAATCCCGCGCGCTTTTTTGTGATGCGGCCGGATGTATCTGGCCGCGATATCCGGCTACAGTCCGCCGTGCGACTGCGCGACCATGCAATACAGCATCGGGATCGACAGCATCGTGTTGATGCGCGAGGTCATTCCCGCCAGTTTTGCCGCCGCGGCTTTTTCCTCGGGGGAAACGGTGACGATGCCCAGTGCTTTTTTCTGGTTGGGCCAGATGATGAACCACACGTTGAACGCCATGATTAGCGCCAGCCACATGCCGATGCCGATCGCGTGGAAGCCCTTGGTCAACGTCAGCGCCTGAACGATATAGTGATTGATGCCGGCGAGCCCAAGGCCGGTGACAACCGTCGCCAGCGCCGACCAGCGAAACCAGAACAGGGCCGAAGGCGCAATCACTTTGCTGATTGCCGGCTTTTGCTCGTCCGGAATTTTTGGCATCGAGGGCGTCTGCACAAAATTGAAGTACCACAGCAGGCCGATCCACATGATGCCCGACATCACGTGCAGCCAGCGCATCACGAATGCATCACTGGTTCGGATGCCGCCCGTCAGCGCGTTGGCCGCCAATATGATGGCGATCAGAACGACCACACCTGCAATTATAGTTTTACTGAGTGATGAGAAAAAAGCGCCCATGGCCCCCGCTCCTATTTTTAGTTGATTTCGATTTGACCCGCCTTAACGTGTGAATACTAGCACAATGCTATCGACATCGTTCCCGCAGCGCCCGGTCCAAGGCCGGATAAATGCATTCGGGTCTGCGTTCGGCTATGCACGCATCGTGACTCATCGCGGCAGGACACACCGGCGCCGAATCACCTGTACATCAACAGGGCAATGATGATGATCAGGATAAAACAAACGCATTTCCAGAAAATCAACGGGTCGCGTTCGATCAGCGGCGGGCTTTTTTCATTCAACAAAATTTTGTTCGGATGGCGCAGATCGAACACGAATTCGGATAATTCTGAATAGCGCGTATAGGGGTCCGGCTGCAATGCCTTCCTGAGCGCCGCATCGATCCACGCGGGAATGCGCCGGCCATCCACTGGCAGGGACTGATAGCGAAGCTGGCGTTGAGCGGCTTTCGTTTTGCATTTTGCGACTTCGGCGCCATATGGAAGTTTTCCGGCCAGCATCTGATAAGCGATTACCGCCAGTGAAAAGAGATCCGAACCCGGCAAGCCCGCCTCACCCAGAAAGTATTCAGGCGCCGCATATTGCGCGGTACCGAGCAGATTCGCCCGCGCATCAAATCCCGCCATCTCCACCAGCCCCGCCACGCGGGTCGA
>JANYCE010000066.1 GCA_025360445.1 Betaproteobacteria bacterium | reverse complement strand
CGCCATTACGGTCCACCGTTACTGCCGCTTCACCTTGATAAATGTTTTGATGGGCGCGCTGATGCTTGGCGTGGATGCGGCTAATGCGGCGACCGATGTGACGTCGGTGCGCGTATGGCCCGCGCAGGACTATACGCGCGTAACCATTGAAGCAACGGCACCGATCGCGCACGAATTACTCTTGTTGAAAAATCCCGAACGGCTCGTGCTCGATCTGCAGAACGTATCGCTCACGCCCGCGCTGCAGGAACTCGCGGCGAAAATCGGCGCGAACGATCCGTATGTCAAAGCGGTACGCGTGGCTCGTTTCAAGCCGGGCGTCGTACGGCTGGTGTTCGACTTGAAAGCGGAAGCAAAACCAGAAGTCTTCACGCTAAAACCGATCGCTGAATATGGCAATCGGCTGGTGCTCGATGTGTATCCGGCGCAGGCGGTCGATCCGCTGTTGGCATTGCTCGAAAGAGCAGCGCCGGCCGCCACGCAGATCGCAGCACCGACGCCACCGCCGCCGCTGACCGCTGCGCCGACGATCGAAACCAAGCCGGTAGAAAGCAGCATCGTAAACGCCAACCTCGAGCCGCCGCGCAAAACGCCGCGATCAATAAGATCAGACAATCAGCGGCTCGTTATCGTCGCAATCGATGCGGGACATGGCGGTGAAGATCCAGGCGCGCGCGGCCACAGCGGCACGAACGAAAAAGACGTGACGCTGGCAATTTCTCGCAAGCTTAAAAACCTGCTGGATCGCGAGCCTAATATGCGCGGCGTACTCACGCGCGACGGCGATTACTTCATGCCACTGCACCAACGCGTTGAAAAAGCGCGCAAGGTGTCTGCCGATTTGTTCGTGTCGGTGCACGCTGATGCGTTCATCAAGCCGCATGCGCGTGGTTCGTCCGTGTTCGCACTGTCAGAACGCGGCGCAACCAGTTCCGCCGCTAAATGGCTTGCCAAGAAAGAAAACGACGCTGACCTGATCGGCGGCGTCAATCTCGATGTCAGGGACCCTTATCTCAAGATGACACTCGCCGATCTTTCGTTCACCGCCCAGATCAACGACAGTTTGAAACTCGCGCGCGCGGTGCTGTCTGAAATCGGCGAAATCAACACGCTGCACAAATCGGATGTGGAGCAAGCCGGTTTTGCGGTACTAAAGGCGCCCGACATTCCGTCGATACTCGTCGAGACGGCGTTCATCAGCAATCCCGACGAGGAAAGAAAACTTAAAAGTAACGCATACCAGGATCAGATGGCCGAAGCACTCATTGCCGGCATACGGCGTTATTTCGCGCAGAATCCGCCGCTTGCACGTGCGCGCGTCGCGCGAAATCCATAATTTCCGCGCGCATTTCACGTTAATATCCGCGCTTCTTATTTTGGGAACCGTTCATGCGGAAAAGCTTCGCGCTAACTTTGGTTCTGCTCGCCGCGACCCTCGAAGGTTGCGCATCGCTGCATCACGGAGCGTCAGAAGCGCCGGCGCAGGTTACGCTTAGCTACGTTTCGTATTTCTCCGGCAATCAAGCGCACGACGGTCTGCCCGCAGGATGGCAGCCGTGGACGCTGTCGCGGTTCAAGCGGCCGACGGAATACCGGCTTATCCCTGATAACGGCGCGACGGTAGTTCGCGCGCGCGCATCGTCCTCGGCATCCGGTCTCGTGCATTCACTCGATCTCGACCCTGCGCAATATCGCCTGCTGCAATGGCGTTGGAAGGTTGATCAGCTGATACCCGGCGCAGATAACACGAAGAAAAATACCGAGGACTCGCCGGTCAGGGTGGTCATCAGCTTCGCCGGCGACCTCGAGCGGCTCGACTTCGACGACCGGCTCTTTTTTGATCAAATCAAAGCGTTCACGCAGCAGCAACTGCCTTACGCGACGCTGATGTATATCTGGGAAAATCGCGCGCCGAAAGACTCAGTCATCGCCAACCCCCACACGTCCCGCATCAAGATGATGGTCGCTGAGAGCGGGCGGGAGAAATTGGGCGCATGGCAGGAAGAGGTGCGCGACATTTACGCTGATTTTGAGCGGGCTTTCGGCGAGAAACCCGGCCGCATCACCTCAATCGCTATCATGACCGACACTGACAACACGGGTGAGAACGTGCATGCCTATTACGGCGACATGGTGTTTAAGCAAGTGCCGAAAACGCGCATCGTGTTCGGCACTGACTAGGCGTCCGACGCCACTCGCCATCCGACTATTGAAAGAGCCGCATGCTTGATTTTCACCGGTTTACTTCATTCGCATTCGCCGCGTTCGCGCTGACGAGCGCCGCCGACGCCGCTGAACGGGTAGCTGAACGTTACCCCCTCAGGCCGGTGCGTCTGGTGGTGCCTTACGCGCCCGGCGGCGGCTCGGACATCATCGGTCGAACTGTGGGCGTTAAATTGGGCGAAGCCCTGGGCCAGTCGTTCGTTATTGACAACCGGCCGGGCGCGGCGAGCATGGTGGCGACCGAAATAGTGGCGAAGGCGTTGCCCGACGGCTATACGCTGATACTCGCTGATGTGCCGCATACCATCAACGTCTCTACCTACTCCCACCCGACCTACGATGCGATCAAAGACTTCGCGCCTGTCATGTTGGTCGGCACCGCGCCGCAAATCATGGTCGCTCATCCCTCGTTCACCCACAATTCGCTGAAAGATCTGCTCGCATTGCCGCGCGCGCAAACCGAAAAAATTGCGATGGGAACCAGCGGCACCGGCGGTTCACCGCACATGACTTACGAACTGCTGCGCCTGCGCACCGGGCTCACGCTTAATCACATCCCGTACAAAGGCGGCGGCCCCGCGACCACGGATGCGCTCGCCGGCCAGATCCCCATCGCCTTTAACGCCGCGCCGGCGTCAATGACCTTTCTGCGCGCAAATCGACTCAAAGGGTTGGGCATTACGAGCGCCGGGCGCCATACTCTGGTGCCGGGTATTCCGACTTTCATCGAAGCGGGTGTGCCGGACTTCACGGTTGCCCACTGGTACGGCGTACTTGCGCCGGCGGGCACGCCGCCGGCCGTCATCAAACTGCTGCATGCCGAAATTTTGAAAGCGTTGCAGATGCCCGACGTCAAAGAGCGCTTCGGAACCCTCGCGATCGATATCGCAGCCATCGGACCCGCGGAATTCGCGAAAATCATCGACTCTGATGTCAAGCGCTGGCGCGATGTCGTGACCAGATCCGGCATCCGCATCGAATAGGCGCAGTCGCGGCGCGTCACCAAATTCAAACTTATGGACACGCTATGAGCTACATACAATGCATCGAATCCAGTCAGGGTCGCAGTCTTCCATTGGATCAGCCGTGCACCGCCCTGCCGGGCGAATTGCTGTCAGTGCGCTACGATCTGGATCGCGTAAAGCGCGACTTTTCCCCGCGCACGATTGAACATGGGCCCGCCAACCTGTGGCGCTATGCGCCGTTGCTGCCCGTCGACGATGTCGATCGAGCCGTCACACTCAATGAAGGCTACACGCCGCTGCTTCCGGTGGCCCGGCTCGCGCGTGCGCTGGGGCTGAAAAACGTCGCCGTTAAAGACGAAGGCCGCAATCCCAGCGGCACTTTCAAGGATCGCGGCGCGAGTGTCGCGGTCTCGCGTTATGTCGAATTGGGCGTCAAGACCGTGGCGCACAATAGTTCAGGCAATGCCGGCGGCTCGTGGAGTTTGTACGCGGCGCGCGCCGGTATCACGTGCGTCAACCTGTTACCGACCGATGTGCAGCCGTCGAGCCTCCAGCACTGCCGTGCCGCTGCGCAGCCGGCGTTTCTCGTCGAGAACTGGCACGACGCGGGCCGCCTGGTGGCCGAGGCATGCACGCGCAATGGCTGGCAAAATATTTGCACGCTCAAGGAACCCTACCGGCTCGAAGGCAAGAAAACGATGGGGCTCGAAATCGCGGAGCAACTCGGTTGGAAAATGCCAACAGCAATTTTCTATCCAATGGGCGGCGGTCTCGGTGCGATTGCGATCTACAAGGCGTTCGAGGAACTGCTGCGCCTGGGCTGGATAGAAGGCACGTTGCCGCGTCTTTTTATTACCCAATACGAAGGCTGCGCACCAGTGGTGAAAGCGTTCGATGAAGGAGCTGACGCGTGCACCCCGTGGGAAAAAATCGATATACCGCCGGGTGGCCTCAAATCGCCGAACCCGCCCGGCGGCCGCGCGGTGCTTGCGCTCATGCGCAGACACGGTGGCGCGGCGATCGCGGTTTCAACGCGCGAGGCGCTGGCCGCGGTCGATGAACTGACGCACCTGGAAGGCATATTCGCGTGTCCGGAAAGCGCCACAACCGTGGCCGGCTTGCGCAAAGCGGTCACAAAAAATCTGATCCGGCCCGATGAGCAGATCATCATCGTCAATACGGGCTCGGGACTGAAATCGATACCCGCGCTGGCGCCGGCAAGTTTCCCGGTCATCACGTCGAGCACCTCGATTCACACGTAAACTTTATCAGCGCGATTTCACAGCCTGTTTACCAGGAGGACGGATGAATCCAGCTCTGCACTTCGCGGCCGCGGCCTTGACATTCATTGCATCGGTAGTCGGCGCCGCATACGCCGCCGACCCGTATCCGGCCAAACCGGTGCGCCTCATCGTGCCCTCCCCGCCCGGCGGCGGCTCGGACATCACCGGACGCGCGATGGGGGTGCGGCTCACCGAATATCTCGGCCAGACATTCGTCATCGACAACCGGCCCGGCGCCACGGGGTTGATAGGCACGCTGCTCGCGGCGCGGGCCCCGGCGGACGGCTACACGCTGCTGCTTGCAGACTCGCCGCACACCATCAACGCGCTCGTATATTCAAAGCCGCCCTACGACGCAATTAAGGATTTTGTTCCGATCAATCTGGTTGCCACCTCGCCCCAGGCGCTGTGCGCGCATCCGTCGTTCAGCGCCGCCACGTTGAAGGATTTGCTCGCGATGCCACGCACGCAAACGGAAAAACTCGCGATGGGTTCGAGCGGACTGGCCAGCGGGCCGCATATGATGTACGAATGGCTGCGGTTGAAGACCGGGCTCGTTCTCAATCACGTTCCCTATAAAGGCTGCGGGCCGTCGCTGTCCGACGCCGTGGCCGGACAGATTCCGCTGGTGATGAACGCGGTGCCCGCTTCGATGCCATTTCTCAAGTCCGGCCGCCTGAAAGCGCTGGCGATTTCCACCGCCGAACGCCATGCTTTGCTGCCGGGGGTGGCGACCTTCCAGGAAGCGGGCGTCAGGGATTTCGTGTCATTTCAATGGTACGGCGTATTTGCGCCCGCCGGCACCCCGCCAGCGATCGTCGCGCTCCTTAACCGCGAGATCAACAAGGCACTCAATGCGCCGGACATCAAAGAGCGTTTCGTTGCACTGACGCTCGATCCGACGCCCGGCAAACCCCATGACTTCCTCAAGATGCTCGAGGACGAGGACACACGCTGGCGCGGCGTGCAGAAACAGGTGAACGTGCGGCTCGATTAAGCTGGCGTTCCATGCTTTCGAATTCAGTGCGGCGGCACTCGCACCGAACTGATCCACACCTTGTATGTTTATGCTCGGGCATCCATTACCGCTGCCGCGATAATCATCGTGCCGGCGCGACTTTATCGGATAATGGGGATTACGCCGCATCAAATGCCGCGAAACCAGCAGCTCTCAACGTTACCGGGAACGCCGAATATTTCATGCGACCCGCCGCCTCTAGAATAACCGGAATAACAAAGTTAATACACATGGCAATAACATAGTTATACTACAGGCCGAAAACAAAGTTATTGAACAAGGCTGGCGATGGCAAAACCCAACCTCAGGCTGGCGGCATCGCTCAAAGTCCTGCGCCGTTTTCAGGACAAGCTGGGCGGCGTGGTCGAATCGACCGACCTGACCGGGACGCACCGCGCCCGGCTCGTGAAGGCCGGCTTCCTGCGCCCGGTCATCAAGGGCTGGTACCTCTGCGCCAATCCGGCCGACCAGTCCGGTGACACTACGGCGTGGTATGCCTCGTACTGGTCATTTCTCTCCGGCTATCTCGGCAAGCGATTTGGCAAACGCTATTGCCTCAACGCCGAGGTTTCGCTTGCAATGCATACTGGTAGCACCACCGTGCCCAGGCAAATCACGGTCGTCACCAGGCAAGGCGGTGTTTCCAAAATCGACCTGCCGCACAGTACGTCGATCATGCTTTATGCAGACCCGAAAAACGTCCCGGGCAACCGCGTCGAACTCAAGGGGCTGCAAGTGCAACCGCTGCCGGAAGCGCTGTGTCGCGCCGCCCCCAATTTTTTTCGAAGTTCTCCGCGTGAAGCCGAGATCGCGCTCGCCATCGTCCGCGATCCTGGCGAACTGCTGACTTTTCTGCTGTCCGGAGAAGGCTATCCCGCAGCCGCCGGCCGGCTGGCAGGCGGCTACCGCTTCCTCGGCAAGCCCACATTCGCCGACCGCCTGATGACGACAATGAAGCGCGCCGGTTACGACATCCGGGAAATCAATCCGTTCGAAATGCCCGCCCCAACCCTTGCGCCCGGCGCGCGCGAGCGCTCGCCCTATATCTTGCGCTTGCGCTCGATGTGGGAGGGCTGGCGCGATGACGTCATCAAATCGTTTCCGCCAGCACCGGGACTGCCGCGGGCAGTCCAAAAATATCTCGCCAACGTAACCGAACGCTATGCCACCGATGCCTACAACTCGCTTTCCATTGAAGGCTATCAGGTCACCGATGAATTGATACGGCGCGTGGCCCGCGGCGCCTGGAATCCAGGAACTGACGCGGCCGACGGCAAGAACCGCGACGCGCTGGCGGCGCGCGGTTACTACTTGGCCTTCAACCGCGTCAGAGCATCGATCGAGCGCATTCTCAGAGGCAAGGCCGCCGGTGATATTTCGCGCACCGACCATCACGAATGGTACGGCGAGCTTTTCGCACCCGCCGTGACCATCGGCATCATCAAAAGCCATCAACTTGCGGGCTACCGTTCCGGCCCGATCTACATCCGCAACTCAATGCACACGCCGTTGCCGCGCGAAGCGCTGCTGGATGCGATGGAAACGCTGTTCGATCTGCTAGCCCATGAACCACACGCCGCGGTACGCGCAGTGCTCGGCCATCACCTGTTCGTCTTCATCCACCCGTATTTCGACGGCAACGGCCGTATCGGGCGCTTTCTGATGAACGCAATGCTTGCCTCAGGCGGGTATCCCTGGACGGTCATCCGGCTCAAGGAGCGCGCGCAATATATGGCGGCGCTCGAAGCCGCGAGCGTCGGTGGCGATATCAGGCCGCTGGCGAAATTCATAGCGAAGGAAATGCGTGCCGGCACTCCGCGCGCGCGTGCGAGGCGTAGTTCGGTAAAGTAAGTTTTGTTCAGACTTCGCAGCCTGCTCGGTTATCTGCCGCGCGCGGCGGATTCGGCGACCCCGCGCACGGCGCCATAAGCATCTCGTGCGCATTAAGCGTCTGCAGCGCAGGCGCCTCCGCCCGCCGACATGTGACAGTGCAGGCGAGACGTCCGCACTACGCCTTCAGGGCGGTGAGCACTTCGTCGAGCATTTTCTTCGCATCGCCGAACAACATGCGGTTGTTCTCTTTGTAGAAAAGCGGATTGTCGACGCCCGCGTAGCCGGACGCCATGCTGCGCTTCATCACGATGCTGGTTTTGGCTTTCCACACTTCGAGCACCGGCATGCCCGCGATCGGGCTGGTCGGATCTTCCTGCGCGGCCGGGTTCACGATGTCATTGGCGCCGATTACCATCACGACGTCGGTATTCGGAAAGTCTGCGTTGATTTCATCCATCTCGAGCACGATGTCGTAAGGCACTTTTGCTTCGGCGAGCAGCACGTTCATATGGCCCGGCATGCGGCCCGCGACCGGGTGAATGCCAAAACGCACGTTGACGTTTTTCTCGCGCAGGAATTTGGTGATTTCATTGACCGTGTGCTGAGCCTGCGCAACCGCCATTCCATACCCGGGCACGATCACGACACTCTTCGCTTCGCGCAACAGTTCGGCCGTTTCGGTTGCGCTGATTGGCACGACTTCGCCGGCCGGCGCCGCCTCGCCGCCAGACGCCTTGGCCGGTGTGCCGCCCCCAAACCCGCCCGCAATTACGCTTATAAAATTACGGTTCATCGCCTGACACATGATGTATGACAGGATCGCCCCGCTCGAACCGACCAGCGCGCCGATCACGATCAATAGATCGTTCGACAGCATGAAGCCGGTCGCCGCGGCAGCCCAGCCTGAGTAACTGTTGAGCATCGACACCACGACCGGCATGTCAGCGCCGCCAATCGCCATCACCAGATGCATGCCGAACAGAAGTGCGACGACCGTCATCACGATCAGCGGCGTCATGCCCTGTTCAATGGTTTCTGCATGCAAAAACTCGCGGCCAAACCAGATTATGACCAGCAAGCCAATCAAATTCAGCCAATGGCGCGCTGGCAGCAGCAGCGGCTTACCGCTGATTTTTCCGGACAATTTGCCGAATGCGATCACCGAGCCTGACAACGTCACTGCGCCGATGAAAACGCCCACATAAACTTCGAGTTCATGAATGGTCTTTTCGGCGGCCGTTAAATTGAGGGTCGATGTCGGATCGACATAACTCGTA
>JANYCE010000142.1 GCA_025360445.1 Betaproteobacteria bacterium | reverse complement strand
GTCACGAGGTGCCGCTGATAGTACGGTTCGTGGAACAGTGTTTGCGCTATCCCGAAGATTCGATCGCGCAGATGCAACGCGTTGCTTCATCCCCCCCGAAAGCTCGTTCGGGTAGTGATCCTTGAATTGAGCGAGCCCGACGAGTTCCATCAATCGCGCGGCCGTTTCCAATCGTTCCGCTCTCGCAACGTGCTGGATCTCGAGCGGGCACAAGATATTTTGATTCGACGGTGGGCCACGGATACAAGGCATATTCCTGAAAGAGCATCCCACGATCGAGTCCCGGCGCAACGACCGGCTTGCCATTGAGGACCATCGATCGGCCGTCCGCGGGTTCGAAACCACCGAGCATATGGAGGAACGTGCTTTTTCCGCATCCGGACAGCCCGACGATCGAGACAAACTCGCCATCCGCAACC
The DNA here is from genome assembly GCA_025360445.1 of Betaproteobacteria bacterium. Taxonomy (GTDB): domain Bacteria; phylum Pseudomonadota; class Gammaproteobacteria; order Burkholderiales; family SG8-41; genus PALSA-1004. Next base: position 2,761 of record JANYCE010000142.1, on the reverse strand, counting down.
GACAAACTGAAGTCATCTAGCGCGACGACGGATTTGTCCGATCGCGAAATGTGTTTTCGTAGCGTCTGAACGCTCAGGAACGAGCTGGTGATCATACCGGACCCTCCGTTCGCATCGACCTTGCCTTCATCGTGTTCCGGCTTTTCTTGAAACGTGGGGATGGCTTACGCCATTCACGAAACACATTTCTCACTATTTTTTTCAACCTCGACGGAGCGGAAATGCGGCACGACATAGCACAAGCGATCGTTCGATCGAACCAACTTCGTTGGCCCGAGATGGTTGCTGCCTCTCAAGCGCTCTACGCCCCGCTCCATGACATGGAACCTTTTACCGACGTCACCGTGGAGCGCGACCTCCGATACGGCCCCGACGATCGCCATCGACTGGACGTCTTTCGATCGCCGCATGCCGTGTCGGGCGCGCCGATTTTGGTGTACGTTCATGGCGGCGGGTTCATCGGTGGCGACAAAACCGAAATCGGCAGCCCGTATTACGACAATGTCGGCGTCTGGGCGGCCCGAAGCGGCTACGTCGGAGTTACCTTGACCTACCGGCTCGCGCCCCAGCACACCTATCCAGCCGGGGGCGACGACGTTGGTCGCGCCGTTGCGTGGATCCGTCACAATCGCAACACGATCGGCAGATCGGAAGACGCGCCGATTGTGCTTATGGGACAGTCAGCGGGCGCGTCCCATGTGGCAACGTACGCTGCCAATGACGCGGGCGCCGCGAACGCAATCGCCGGCATCATTCTCCTTTCCGGAGTATACGATTTCGGCAGCTTTCCGAACGCTCCCAACGTCGCGGCGTACCTCAATGGTGCCAACAATACGGACGCGGTACCGGGCATCGTAGCAACGAACATTCCTCTTCTCTTTTGCATCTCGGAATTCGATCCGCCACCATTTCACGCGCAGACGCACCGGCTTTTCGAAGCTCTCTACGAACGAGATGGCGTCGTGCCGAACATTGCGTTCTTACCCGGCCACAATCATATCTCGCAGGTCGCGAACATCAACGCCGGAGACGTTCAGGATCGCGGCCTCACCGAACGGCTTACTGATTTTATCGATACCGCGAAAAACCGCGCCGGCATCGACAATTAGATTTTAACTTCCCCGCGCGTCGATGGGATGAACAGTTCATCCGAATCGAGTTTTCGTTTCGTTAAACCTTGCGTAAACGACCATTGCGTAGCGGCTTCAAGAGCGGCGCGATTGGCCGCTAAGCCGTACGGCCACCAATCGTTTCCCATGAGCGTGCGGACTTCTTCGACGTCGGCCGGCAGCCAAGGTACAGTTGCCTTATTCGCACCACCGGCGCCGTCGAGATCTTCGAGGGCAATTGCCTTTGCTTGCGCGTACGCTTTCGCCACGCTCACCGCAAGCCACGGGTGCTGCTCGACGAGCGATCGCCGAATACCGACGACATGCATTATTGGGAAAATTCCGGTCTTCGTATAGTAGGCTGCTTCGTCGTGCCGATAGTTTGGGAAAAGTCGCGCGACGCTGCCGCCGCGTACGTCGAAACACGACGGGTTGGCCGCGCTGACGATGCCGTCGAGTGCGCCCTCGGCGAGCATCTGCGAGAGGCTCCTCGCCGTCGCATATTCGAGCGTAACTCCGGGAAGTTGTAACGGAAATTTCTCTTGTCGCCCAACCTGTTCGAGGCCGCCGCTAACCCAGTGAATTTCCGTCGGAGATACTCCGTACTCGTCCTCGAGAACACCGCGCGCGGTGAGGCCGGCGGTTTGAGTATATTCCGGAACGCCAATCCGTTTTCCGCGCAGATCGGCCAGCGCGTGAATTCCACGATCCGAACGAATACAAATAGATGAATGCCGAAACATTCGTGACAAGAAAACCGGGATTGCTTGATACGTCCAAGGCCCGTCTTGCATCGCCATCATATACGCAGAAAGTGACATTTCGGAAATGTCGAATTCCGCATTGTGAAAGACTCGATACAAAGCTCTTCGATACGAAGCGGGAGAAACCGCAAATCCACGCCTTCGACTCGCGCACGCCCATCGCGTAACGATGCAACGCGATCGTAATCCCAGCCACCCATCGTCAAGGAAAGAAGACTCAAGCGGTTTCCTCGTTGCTGGCCAAGGCGCGCGCGACATTTTCATGGATGCGCGTAAGGGCTCGATGTACAACGGCTTGATCTTCGAGGCTGATACCGTTCAGGTAGATGCCGTTCGTTTCAATAGCAAGCGGCATCATGTTCTCGATGAGTTGTCGCCCGGTACGCGTGAGCTGCAATTCGACAATGCGCGTATCGGAAGGAAGGCGCGTGCGAAGGATCAGTCGCTCTTCCTCCATCGATGCCGTCAAACGCGATAACGTCGCCGGCCCGATACTCGTCAGCTCAGACATCTCCCCAAATCGACACGTATTGCGTTCCCAAAGCAGAAAAAGTACTCGCCACTTGGGAACCGTCATGCCGTGCTCGGCGAAAGCGATGGATGCAAAAGCGACCATCGCACTCGCCGCTCGATTTACGAGATACGGCACGTATGTTGAGAAGGAAAGCTTTGCTTGATTTCGAGCTTTCCGTCCCGCGTTCGCGACTTTCAAAGCGCGCTACCCTGCCCGCTCCCGATAGTCCGCCATGGGCGAACGGTCCTGATATTTCGCCCAAACGGCGAGCGCGAATTCGCGCAGCGCCGCCGGATCGTCAGCGGCGATGCCTGCCTCGGCAACCGGCACGATGTAATCGTTTGCATACGTGGGCGGAACGTCTTCCGGTTTGG
>JANYCE010000140.1 GCA_025360445.1 Betaproteobacteria bacterium | reverse complement strand
GGGCCCGCTTAAATGAATGACGCGTCTACGCATATCAGCGACGTGCGTGCGATGCTCGTCGCATCGGCGACGCGTTTGTTCGCCGAACAGGTCAATGCCAGGATGCTGGACGCTGCAAAATCCGCAGGCTGGTCAGCCGCGCTCTGGAAAATTGTCGAGCAGGCGCAATTCCCGCTGGTTTCAATTGGCGAAGACGCCGGCGGTGCGGGCGGCACCCTGTCCGATCTGGCCGCGATCGTGCGCATTGCCGGCCGCCATGCCGCGCCAATTCCGCTTGTTGAGACCGCCCTCGCCGGCTGGATGCTCGCAGGTTGCGGTCTCAAAATTCCCGCGGGTCCGCTCACGATTGGTCCACTGCATGATGAAAAATTATCCCTGCAGAGTGACGGTGATCGGTGGGTGTTGGCGGGCGAACTTGCGCGTGTACCATTTGCGCGCAGCGCGACCCATATCGTCGTTTTGGCCAACAGTACTGAGGGTGACGTAGTCGCCTGCGTGGATTTAGCGCGATGCATTATCACGCCGGGCCGCAATCTCGCGCATGAACCCCGCGACCATGTATTGCTTGCTGATGTTGCGCTCGAATCAAGCCTCGTTGCGAAAGCGGCGGAAGGTATTAACTATACGACGCTCCGGCAACGCGGCGCGCTCATGCGCTCCGTGCAAATGGCGGGCGCGCTCGAACGCGCGCTCGAGCTTGCGGTGCGCTACGCGGGCGAGCGCTCGCAGTTCGGGCGCAAGATCGGGCAATTCCAGGCGATTCAGCAGGAACTCGCGCGGTTCGCCGGCGAAGTCGCAGCCGCCGTAGCCGCCGCAATGTCGGCGGCCGGCGCGGTCGAGCGAGCGCAAAACGCCGCGTTCGCAGTCGCCTCGGCAAAAATCCGCACGGCGCAGGCGGCGCATGAAGGCGCGCTGATTGCGCATCAGGTGCACGGCGCGATCGGAGTCACCGATGAATACGCGCTGCATCACGCGACCTTGCGGCTGTGGTCATGGCGCGAAGAATTCGGCAATGAAGCCGCTTGGTCAATGGAGCTCGGCCATGCGATGTGCGCCGCGGGCGCTGATGCGCTGTGGCCGACTCTCGCCGCCGATTAAAACCCAAACCTGCCGCTGCAGTTACACGCAGATAACCGCCGATGAAAATCTTAAAAAAACAATACACTTTATTTCCGTGTAGTGAACTCATCCGCGTTTATCTGCGGTTATCTGCGGTTACATTTTTTTTATGCGCCATGGCGACCCTCAGTGCATTCGATGCGGAAGCCCAGCCTGCATGGCAGCCATCGAAGAACATTGAAATCGTCGTGCCCTCGGCGCCCGGCGGCAGTAACGACAAAACTGCGCGCAGCATCGAGCGCGTGATCCACGACAAGCGCCTGCTGACTGCCACGTTTACGGTGGTTAACAAGCCGGGTGGCGGCAATGCGATGACGATGAACTATCTCAATATGCACATGGGCGACGCGCACTACCTGATGGTCGGCACGCCGACCATTCTGACCAACCACATTATCGGCGCGAGCACTTTGAATTACACCGACTTCACGCCGGTAGCGTCGCTTTTCAACGAGTACATCGTATTTGCGGTAAAAGCCGATTCGGCGCTCAAGACCGGCCGCGATCTTGCCGAGCGCTTGAAGAAAGATCCGAAGTCCGTAAGCATCGGTTTTGCCACGTCGCTCGGCAGCCATAACCATATCGCGGCAGGCCTGCTCGCCAAAGCCATCGGCGGCGACGTGCGCGCATTGAAAGTCGTCGCGTTCAAAGGCTCGTCCGAGGCGATCGCCGCACTGCTCGGCGGTCACATCGATCTCGTGACGACAGCGGCCGGCAATGTGGCCGATCAGGTCGAGGCAGGCAAGTTACGCATCGTCGGCGTCGCCGCCAACCAGCGTCTGCCGGCGCCGTACGCAAGCGTGCCGACGTGGAAGGAGCAGGGCATCAACGTCGTGTTCGGCGGTTGGCGCAGCATCATGGGGCCGAAAAACATGACGGCGGCGCAGACCGCGTATTGGGAGAAAATTCTCGCGCAGGTCGTCGCTCAACCCGAATGGAAAAGCGATTTACAGCGCAACTACCTGTCGGACGATTTTGCGACCGGCGAGCGTTTCAGGAGCGACCTTAAGCAGGATTACGCCAGCATGAAAGCCGTGCTGTCTGAACTGGGTCTCGCCAAAAACT
>JANYCE010000006.1 GCA_025360445.1 Betaproteobacteria bacterium | reverse complement strand
CACTGCGATGCCGCGCTTGATCAGCGTGTCGCTCGTGGCGGCAACGTCTTCCTTGCGGGTATCAAGCCCGCTGATGCCGATCAACAACGGCGCCGGCCGCACATTTGGCGGCAAGCGCAGGTAGCCGACTATCTCTTTGCCTTCAAATGGAATGCGAATAATTTCGAGGGGCGGATCAATCAAGCGGCCGTAGGCTGCGAACGCGTCGAGCGCTTTCGCGTAAGCGTTTTTCTTGCCCGGTGAATTTTCGACCGGCCAGCGCGCGAAGTTGTAAGTCTCCCACGCGTGCTTATAGCTCTCGGCAGCTTCGCGCGGCGCGGAGGCCTGTTGTGACCTGGCTTTTTCCATGTAGCGGTCGCCGATGCGGCTAAACGCTGCTGCCCACGCATCCGGTTCGAGGCTGTTTAAATTTGAAAGTGCTTCACGCACGTCGTCCGGCTTGACGCCGCCGATCGGCGGTAAATTGCGGTCCGCCCGGCGCTGAGTCTCCTGCTTAAGTTCAGCCAGGTCGCGGGGCCCGGTATTTTGCGCAGCGGCCAACGAGCACACAACTGAACCGGCGAAGAACACCGCAACAATAGATGCACGCAACATTATTAGTTTCTTAAGCATTGAGCGCCTGTACCCAATCGCGCGTTTCAAGTACGGTTTTTACTTCGCGCAGGAAAGCCGCCGAGTAAGCGCCGTCGACCGCCCGATGATCGAATGTCTGGGCAAGCACACCGACCGGGCGGATCGCGATGCTGTCGCCGGCATCGGTTTCAATGACGACCGGCTTTTTCTTCACGCCGTCAGTGGACATTATCGCGACCTGCGGCTGGTTGATGATGGGCGCCGTGATCAGCGTTCCAAACACGCCTGAATTCGACAGGGTATACGTGCCGCCGCTCAGTTCATCCGGCCTCAAGCGGTTTGCGCGTGCACGCTGCGCGAGGTCGTTAATCTCCCGCGCGATCTGCGGCAGCGATTTATTTGGCACGTCCTTGATCACGGGCACGATGAGGCCGTCAAAATTGAGATCGACCGCAATACCGATATTGATTCGGCGGTGGAGCAGCAGGTCGTCGTGGTCAAGACTCGCGTTTAGCAACGGAAACTTGGCAAGCGCCACCGACACGGCACGCGCGATAAACGGCAGATAGCTTAGCGTAAACCCTTCGCGCGCTTTCCAGCCTGCGCCGGCCACGTTGCGCGCCTGCTCGACGCGCAGGTAGTCGACTTCGACGGCCTGCAATACATGCGGCACGGTAGACCACGAGCGGGAGAGGTGCTCGCCAGTGCGCTTGCGAATGCTGTTAAGTGGCTTGCGCGTCTGTTCGGTTATGTAAGGCAGCTGCGCTTCGGTTTTCGCCATTGCAGCTGAATCCGCACCGCGCCGTGCGATAAACTTTTCGACGTCTTCGCGCGTGATGCGGCCGTCGCGGCCGGTGCCGGTAATGTGTGACGGATTCAGTTGATGCTCGGCCACGAGCCGTCGCACGACGGGAGACAGGCGCTCACCAGCGGCCGCGGGGGCAAATCGGCTGGCCGGCGCAGCCGCCACGACAGGCTCGGCGGGTTCCCGTGTCGCGGTCGTCGAAGCCGCGGGTGGCGCGGGCGTCGAAGCCTCGGGCGTCCCGGGCGACGCCGCCGCACCGCTTTCTCGAATGACCGCGAGCGACGCGCCGACTTTGGCGGTTACGCCTTCCTGCACGAGTATTTCCGCAATGATGCCGTCGACAGGCGCTGGAATTTCGGTGCTGACTTTATCGGTCTCAACATCGAACAGCATCTCGTCGGCTTTCACTGCATCGCCGACTTTCTTGTGCCATTTAGTAACAACGCCTTCGGCGACCGTTTCACCGAGCTGCGGCATGATGACGTCCATAAAACTCTCCTGAACTACTTTGACGTGGATTCGAAAACGACTTTGCCGCCGACCATGGTCATGAGCGGCTTGATATTTTTGATTTGATCTGCGGGGACCGTCAGGTAATCGCGGTCGAGCACCAGCAGGTCAGCGTACTTGCCGGGCGCGAGCGTGCCGAGATTCGCTTCCTGAAAGACGATGAATGCATTGCTGCGCGTGTGCGCG
>JANYCE010000361.1 GCA_025360445.1 Betaproteobacteria bacterium | reverse complement strand
TGACGAAGCGGCAGTTTTGAGACTTGGCGTACTTGCGGGCCTGCTCCTTGCCGACGAGCGGATTTTTGTCCTCGGCCTTGGCTTCGAGGACAAGGAGCGGGAAACTCTTGGCGTCGAGCAAGAGAAAGTCGATGAACCCTTTTGTGGCTTTCTCGAAGTTGTCGCCAAGCGCGTCCAGGTCGGTTGACTTGATCGTGACGCTGGGTTCGAGGCGGATGTTCGCGGGCGCAGTGCCATCCTGGAAAAAACGCCAGCCAGCCGCTTCGAGCAACTTGTTGATCTTGATGCGGGCTGTGGCTTCCTTATCGGGCATTCAGGTTCCTGTTCCAGCGATGATGGTCAAGCGGCATAACGTTTAGTTGATCGACACCGCGACAGCGCGATGTTTGGATTGAGATAAAACTCATGTCGTGGTGTCGTTCGAACGGCAAGTTGGACTAGCCCTGCTGCGCGGCGCGCAGGAGCTTGCTATGGGAATTGTATGGCCGGTTGACGGCGTCTACAAGCGTGTGGTCGGCGTAGCCGACGACACGCCGGACCGGCGGAGTGGCGTAGCGCCGGCCGGCTCGTCCAGTTTCAGCGTCATAACTTGCGCGGATTGCCGCAGCAGGCCGGGGTCAGGCCTTTACTTTATAGTTGTCAATGAGATGTTTCAAAGTCCCGCGCACCCCTGCCCGCTCGATCTCAGTCTGGATCTGTGACACGCGCGCCGCAGAGATTCCGGCACGCTTGGCGACCGCTGCCAATGGTTGGTTCGCCGCCCGGCGCAACAAATATACTGCCGCCTTGAAGGCTTCAGCGTGGTTTCTATTCAGCATATCTCCGTGCGGTAGCCGCGCCGGTCACGATCGGCCCGATCACTGCGCCCATCATCATCGGTCAAATCAGCTGCGCGGGAGGTCGGGTACCGGTCGGCAAGGTGCAGCAGCGTATGCACTCAGGCTTTGTCGACGATCTGCTGCGGTTCGTTGCTCAAGTTGCGGCCTCGGGATAAAGCTTGGGGAAATAATATGCCAACGCATCGAGCGGCAATCCGAACCGGATTGCGCCTTTCGGCGTGTTCGACTCAACCAAACCCGCCTTAAGCAAAGAAGCAAGCAACGCATCCGCCGTGCGTGACGCGAGGCCTGTCATCTGCTTAAACTCACCGCGCGTTGCCTCTCCTGCCACGAACAGGTGATATAGGGGAAGTTCGGCTTCCTGCCGAATACCTCCGCGACGCCGGGAAAGCATGATCAGATAACCGCTTAAGCGCTCCCTGAATCCCTCCAACTCAAGCAACTTCTCCATGAATGTAACCTGATCGCGACAGGTTTCGAGAAAATAGCGCGCGAACGATGCAAGTCCGGCTTCGGTTAAATGCCCGCGGCCATCCAGATCGCCTCGCCGCGGCGAATCCGCCTCCGCGAGACGCGCGTAATAGGTATCGACATCGCGCGCGAGGCCGCGCGATACTGACCACAAGCTCGACCCCACGCCTATTCTGAGTAGCACTGCATGCGAATGCAGCCGAATTACGCGCCCGTTGCCGTCGAGAAACGGGTGAATCCAGGCGAGCCGGTGATGCGCGCAAGCGCACGCGATCAACTGACCGTCGAGACCTTTTACCTTCCCGTAAAATTCGTGCGCGCGTTGCAGAAATTCCGCAATAGATTTATGTGCGGGCGGCACATGCGTGCCGACTTTAACGTCCGTTCTGCGCCACTCCCCCGGAACCACTTCATCACCATCATCCGTTTTGCGATCCTCGGGCTTGAGCCGGCGATAAAACGCCTCGTGCAACCGTGCCAGAAATTCAGGCGCATAGACATCTAACTCTTTGTTCGCCAGCCAGCCTTCCATTTCCTTTTGAGCATCGATATGCGCAATCGCTATACGCTGGCGCCGAGCCTTATCGGGTTCCTTCGAGTAGTGTTTTTTCAAAGCCTGATCGATGTCGCGCGGATGCGTATGCTGGCCTTCAATCCGGTTTGAATAGTAGGAATTCACACTCCGCAACAAATTAGCCAGACAGGCAGCAGTAACAGGATGCACTTTCCCTTTTAGTGCGAGCGCTCGTGCGGCCACCTCCCCCGCAAGGCCCGCGATGTCAGATCGCAGAGCACCAGATTCGCTTGGTGTGAGCGGTTCAAACTGATCAGGTTTCGTATACATTTTTGCGGATTATATTGCGGATACTCCTGTTCATCAACGTATTGTTTTTCCTACATTAATATAATAATGTCGCGTATTATTTTGCGGATCTTTTAGCGTATCTATAACAGCATCAGAAGTCCGGGTCAGGCCTTTACCTTATAGTTGTCAATGAGCTGTTTCAAAGCCCCCCCCGCCCGCTCGATCTCAGCCTGGATCTGTGACACGCGCGCCGAGTGCCACTCGGGACGCACACCTTTATTTTTCAAACTCCGGATCGGACTAGCGCACCACCGCTTCCCAGATTTTCTTCAACCGCTTGATAGACACCGGAAACGGCGTTTTCAGCTTCTGCGCAAACAACGAGACGCGCAGTTCTCGATCTGCCAGAGAAAATCTCCGAGCGCCGTCTCAATCGTTTCCGCCTTGCGCAACTTGTCGCTGCGCTGCTGATAGAGCTTCCACAACTCGGCGATGCCCGCGGCGTGTATCTCGTCGCGCGCGGGGTTGGCGGAGAATTTGTCGAGGCGTATCGACATCGCTTTCAAATAGCGCGAGATGTGCTGGAGCCGCTCCCACTGGGTCGCGGTGAAGAACCTCTTGTAAACGAGCCGCTATAGTTGCGCGCGGATATCCGCACCCGGCCTCTGAACCATCATTCTTGGCAGTGTTGAATCGTGTGTATAAATGTGTATATTACACACGATGAAAGACGGCGACCTCATAAAAGAGTTGAAGGCCGATGGATGGAAATTGGTGCATACGGTCGGGTCTCATCACCAGTTTAAACACCCGACAAAGCCGGGGAAGGTAACGGTACCGCACCCGAAAAAAGATCTACCGAAGGGCACGGTCAGCAGCGTGTTGAAACAGGCGGGATTGAAATAGGAGCAATGAATATGGCCAGCTATATCGCCCTTCTGCGGAAAGATAAAAATTCGGATTACGGGGTGGAGTTTCCCGATTTGCCGGGCTGCATCAGCGCCGGCAGCACGCTCGAAGAAGCGCGCCAGTTGGCGGAGGAGTCGCTCGCCGCGCATGTGGCTTTTCTGCGCGAAGATGGCGACGAGGTGCCCGCGCCCTCTCCACTCGATGTGATTGCCAAGCGGCCAGAGATCAAGGGCGCCGTGCCTTTTATGGTTGAGTTGAAAGAGCCGTCCGATAAAGCTATCCGCATCAACATCACGGTGCCCGAGCGCGTGCTGAATCTGATCGATGTGGCCGCCGCACCCTTAGGAGGTAATCGGTCGGCGTTTATGGTGAGCGCCGCTGAGGAAAAAGCGCGCATGCTCACGCAGCGTAATGAGAAAGAATCTACAGCCTGGGCCAAAGCGCATCTGGCGAATAACAAGCCACGGCGTGTTGCGATGCCCAACAAAATCGGCTCTTACAAAGTAACGCGCGCCGACAGCGCCGCGATAATATCGAAACGCGCGACGAAAAAGCGAACCGCCCGACGCGGTGCCGTTTAAAGGTGATGCGACAAACTCTTCTTCTTGCGTTCACTCTGCTCGTTTGTTTTGCGCGAGCGACTAGCGCAGCAGAAATCTACCCTGCCCGCCCCATCCGCTTGTTGGTTGGATTTACCCCTGGCGGGGCAGCAGACGTTTCTGCGCGTGTCATCACGCGCAGAATGTCTGAATCGCTCGGCGTCAACATCGTGGTCGAAAATCGTCCCGGCGCCGGCGGCAATATCGCGGCGGAGATCGTTGCGACGGCGAATCCCAATGGCTACACCTTGTATTGGAGCAGTGTAGGTCCGTTGACGGTGAGTCCCGCGCTCGGCGTAAAGCTTCCGTATAACCCGGTCACGGATTTCGCGCCGATCAGCATGGGCGTCCAATCATGCAACGTGCTGTCGGTGCGCCCGAATTTTCCGGCGAACACGCTCACGGAAGTTATCGCGCTCGCCAAGTCAAAACCAGGCCAGCTTAATTACAGTTCGCAGGGCGTCGCATCGACCGGGCATCTGTCCGGCGAACTGTTGCGGGCGCTCACCGGCATAGACATCGTGCAGGTTCCGTATAAAGGCGGCGCCGAAGGCGTATCTGCACTTTTGAGCGGCGAGGTGGAGCTCGGATTTCTGAGCGGACCGAGCATCCGCGCAATTGGACCTGGCCGCATCAAGACCATCGCAATTACGTGTGCGAGGCGGGACACGACGATGAAGGACATCCCGACCTTTGCCGAGGCGGGCGTGCCAAACTTCGAAGCGACGTTCTGGTACGGCTTGCTGGCGCCGGCGCGCACTCCGGCTGCGGTGATCGCGAAACTCAACCGCGAGATGACTGCCGCGCTTGCGGACCCGACCGTCATCCAGCAACTGGACACCCAGGGTCAGATTCCCGCGCCGACTTCGCCGGAAGGTTTTGCGAAGACGATCCGGGACGAGTTGGCCAAATGGAAGCAGGTCTTCTCCAGCAACGCGCAGCGCTGACGTAGTCAGCGATGCAGCGCTAATCTTTCCTTCCCGTTCAATGGGAAGGTTAGGAGGTGATTACGGCAATTCTCAACGCTATGAGTAGTCTCTCTTTATATGATGCCAAGTCGATCGAACAGCAACCATTCCGATGGCTTGTAAATGTTTATCGGTGAGGTTTGCTGAGTTACTTAAATCCCGCATTGGGCGGCTCATAGAGCTAACTCCATTTGAAACCAGGGTTCGGTTTTCTTTTTCACTATCACCTGCCCCTTGAAGGGGAGGACGATATCTCAGGCGCTCAGTCAGCCTTCAAGTTCGCGGCTTTGACTACAGCACTCCACTTCGCGATTTCAGACTTGATATAAGCGCCGAATTGCGCGGGCGTGCTTCCCATCGGTTCCGAACCTTCGTGCACGAGGCGCTCCCGTATGTCCGGCAGTGCAAGCACGACCAACGTCGCGGAATTAATTTTGGCGATGATCTCGCGCGAAGTGCCGGCGGGAAACATCAGTCCATACCACGCAGCGGTTTCGAATTTTGAATAGCCGGACTCCGCTATGGTCGGCACGTCGGGCGCCGCGGGCGATCGTTGGAGGCTCGTGACACCCAGCGCGCGCAGCCTGCCCGCTTTCACCAAGGGCAGTGAACTCGGCAGCGTGCCGAAGTAGTATGCGACCTGCCCGGCAATGATGTCCGTCATGGCCGCGGCGCCGCCTTTGTACGGAACATGCACGACGTCGATGCCGGCGACAGACTTGAATAGCTCGCCCGCAAGATGAGTCGATGTGCCGGCGCCGGCGGAAGCGAAGTTAAGCTTGCCTGGACGGCTTTTTGCATACGCGACGAGCTCCGGCACGGATTTGAACGGCAGGCCCGGATTCGCAACGAGTATGTTAGGAAACGACGCGATCATCGTGACCGGTGCAAAGTCGCGCACTGGATCGTAGGCGAGTTTTGGATACAACGCGGGCCCGACGGCGATCGGCCCGACGTTGCCGAGCAACAGCGTATAGCCATCGGGCGCGGCCTTTGCTGCCAGCTCGCAACCGAGTGTGCCGCCTCGCCGGCACGATTGTCGATGACCAGCGGCTTGCCGAGCTGCTCCGACATGCGCGGGCCGATGATGCGGCCGACGACGTCGCCGCCGCCGCCGGGCGCGAAGGGCACGATGAAGCGGATCGGGCGTGCGGGCCAGGTTTCAGCGCGGGCTGGCAACGTACTGAAGATTGCGCCGGCAATCAAGATCAAAAAATTCAAGCGCCCCCCCACCCCTGCCCTCACCCCCACTCAGGCGGGGCGGGGGAGTTTTATTGAACTGCTTGTGGATCCCCGCTTTCGCGAGGATGACGGGCCTGGAAATCCCACGGCCTGCTAAGCCTGCAACACAGCCATCAACTGCTTCACTTTCGGCAGCGTATCGAGCGCCTTGATCATCGCGAGGCTTTCGTTCACCTGCGATTGCGACAGCACGCCGTGCGCACATTCTTCATACTTGCCTTTGAGGTCGTCCCACGTCGCCGGATCTTCCGACCAGCCGCGCGCGTGCGAGCGCTGCGTTTTCAACGTGCGGCCGTCTTTGAGGCGCACCGCAAGGCGCATTTCACCCCAGTTCACGCCGGCCTCGCCCCACTGACCGCGATGCTTCTTTAGATCGTCGGGCTCGATGACTGTCACGCGCTTCATCAGCGCCTGTACGTCGGGCTTATTGACGCGTTCGTCCGTGTATTCGGCGATGCCGGCGCGGCGCTCGATCAGCGAGATCGCCATGCTGTACGGCAGGCAGAAGCGCGCCTTGTGCGAATCGTTGGCGGTTGCATACGGCGCGATAGTGTGCATCTGCGGCGTGCATTCGAGCTCGATGGAATCGACGTGCTCCGCTTTGAGATCGTTGGTCTTGGCAAGATCGATCATGCCGTCGATGGCGGCGCCCGGTGCAGTCGAACCCGGATGCATGCGCACGAGCGTCGTGTTCTCTGCAAGTTCCCAGTGACTGCCGAGACTCTCAACCATTTTCTCGAGACGGTAGTTACCGATGCCGTTGAAAGTGTCTGCCATGCCGAAGCGCGCGTGGCCGTTGATACCTTGGTCGTCCACACCTTCGATGATGTCCGGGTCGACCTTGAAGCCCGCCTGTGCGAGCAGCACCGCGAAAATGCCACAGCGCACGCCGTGGCCGACGTGAAACGCCTTGCACATCGAGCCGACATTTTTGCGCACGCCCGAACCCTGCGATGCAGCGAGGCCGAATGCCATGCGCAATTTCATCGCGTCAAAATCCATCATGCGCGCGCCCGCGGCGGCGATTCCCATCGCGCCGAGAATGCCATTCGGATGCCAGCCATGATCAATCAACTGCGGACGCAAACCTTTCGCAACACACGACTCAATTTCGAAGCCGACGATGAATGCGTCGAGCATGCGTGCACCCGACAAGTCGAGCTGCTCGGCGATCGCGAGCGAGCCCGGCACCATGCAGACGCTAGCGTGCGTCACGCTCTTGGTGTAGTCATCGTATTCGAGCGCATGCGCGGACACAGCATTGAGATGGCCCGCGAGCGGTGACGAGGTCTTGTCCTTATGCCCGACCACGCTCGCCATGGGATGGCCGCCCATCTGGCGCGCGACCTCCAGCGAGATCAACGCCGACGGGTGGCGCGAGCCGGCAATCATCACCGCAATCGTGTCGAGGAATCTTAATTTCGCCGACGCGATTGCCGTCGCCGGTATGCTGCTCGCGGAGACATCGACTGCGAATCGCGCCAACTGTTCGGTTACCCCCATGGTTACAATTTCCTTTTTAGCTGTAAGCACATTTCAGACTGCGGCCCAGATCATCATACCGATTTTTCTAATTGCACAAGCACGACCGAACAGTCATTTCCTCACGATAGGCGGTGAGGCACGCGGGGCGACAACTGCAATCAATTTCGTTAAACTCTGGCCGGCTTATTTTCCGAGGAATCGCAATGCTGCCTAAAACACCCGGCAAGACCAACGCCACCATGCGCACGCTGCCGCGCTGGATTTTCATGAGCCGCTGGCTGCAGGCGCCGCTTTATCTCGGGCTGATCGTCGCGCAAGGGGTTTATGTCTGGCAGTTCTGGGTCGAGCTCGTGCACCTGCTGTCCATAACTATGACGAAGGGTGTGACCGAGGCGGAGATCATGCTGGTGGTTCTCGGGTTGATCGACGTCGTGATGATCTCAAATCTGCTGGTCATGGTTATTGTAGGCGGCTGGGAAACTTTCGTGTCGCGGCTGGAGTTGCAAAACCACCCCGATCAGCCCGAATGGCTGTCGCACGTCAACGCCGGGGTGCTAAAGGTCAAGCTGGCCACGGCGATCATCGGTATTTCGTCGATTCACCTGCTGAAGACGTTCATCAATGCGTCGAATTACGACGAGAAAACGCTGATGTGGCAGACTTTGATCCACATTACCTTTGTGTTCTCGGCGTTGGCGATTGCCTATACAGAAAAAATTACGGCCAAGCAAAGCCATTGATCGAAGCGTCATGTGCTGGCAATAATACGCTCCAGCAGCTCAGTGAGGCCAAATAAGCGCTCGTTCGTCTGCTGATTGTGAGCCGGTGCCCGACCGGCGTCATTCGCAACCATGTGGTCTGATTCTGAATTCCATTAAGTCCGAAACAGAACAAAACATTTCACTACCGCGCGACCGATTCCCACATCTTCTTGAGCCGTTTGATCGATACCGGAAACGGCGTGCGCAATTCCTGGGCGAAGAGCGAGACGCGCAGTTCTTCGATCTGCCAGCGAAAATCTTCGAGCGCAGCCTCGACGGCTCCCGCCTTGCGTAATTTGTCGCTGCGATCCTGGTATGACTTCCACAACTCCGCGACGCTCACAGCGTGCTTCTCGTCACGCTCCGGGTTGGCCGGAAACTTATCGAGCCGGATCGCCAGCGCCTTCAAATATCGAGGCAGGTGCTGCAGTTGTTCCCACGGCGTCGCGCTGAAAAATCCTTTGTAGACGAGCCTCTGCATCTGCGCACGCATATCCGCAGCCAGGCGATTGAATGCTGCGGGCACATTCGACAGCCGCAGACTCGCGCGATGATGTTCGTCAGCGATGGCGGAAAGCATGCGACACGCCGCATCGCGCACTGCGGGCAGCCGCGTGCGCGCACGCTGCTTCTGCGCCTCGTATTCATTCTGGACGCGCGGCAGTTCGTCATCGCCGATAAAAGCGCGGTCGCAAATCGCCGCGACCAGGTCGGCTTTTAAATCATCCGCATTAGCGATCCCGCGCAACTGCATGACTGCCTGGGTCAAGCCCGGCAGTGATTTGTCGAGTTGCTTCATTTGCTCTTTAAGTTCAAGGCGCAGCAAGCGGATGACCCCGAGCCGCATCGCGGAGTCCGCGGCGTCGCGAGTATCGAACAGACGAATTGCGACGCTCGCGCCGTCGTCGGCCAGAGCGGGAAAACCGGTGAGCCTGCGCCCGGCACGCTCGAAAGCGATTTGTGCCGGCACGTCGCCGCAGTCCCACGTTGTCAATCCGGTTCGTTCGATGCCGGCGTCGGCCTTGGCGAACGTAAGCTGGGCGGCCTGCCCTAATTGGGCTTTGAGGCTGACAAGATCGCGCCCTGTCGCGAGTTCGCGCCCCGCATCGTCGATCACGCGATAGTTCATGCGCAAATGAGCCGGAACATCGGCGGCGTCCCAGATATCGGGTGCAATGATTTCTCCAGTGCGCATTTTGATGTAATGCGCGAGTGCGCTGGTCAGTGAAAAGTGAGTAGCGCCGCTTGCCCCCATCCCGCCCTTCCCCCGCACGCGGGGGAGGGCGACAGAAGTTCCGTCCCCCTCAATCGTCAAGCCTGAGTCCTCAATCCCGCCTCCGGCGTCCTGCTCTTCGAGAAATCGCGTCACCTGATCCTGCAGCGGCAACAACTGCTTGCGGATCGCCTTGGGCAATGCCTTGAAAAACGCGCCGACTTTTTCGCGTATCAGTCCTGGCACCAGCCATTCGAACGCGGCGGCGTCAAGCTGATTGAGCAGTGCGAGCGGCACGGTGACCGTCACGCCATCGAGCGAATGCGCGGGCTCGAAGCGATACCGCAGCTTGAGTTGTACGCCGCCGAAATCGAGCTGCTCCGGGAACTGAGCTGCGCTGACGCCGGTTGCGTTCTGGCGCATTAGATATTCGCGCGTCATGAACAGCAGTTTCGGCGCGGC
>JANYCE010000354.1 GCA_025360445.1 Betaproteobacteria bacterium | reverse complement strand
GCAGATATTCAGGTTTGCAACCCGCCATCAGCGCGTGAATCGCGACCGTGCGCACGGTCGCCGGTTCCTGCATCGGCGGAATGCGGCCGATCAGTTCGTCGGGGTCACGCTTAGTCGCCTGCAACATGCGCGCGACACGCTCCTCCGTCGGCGTCACGACAGGTAGGCCGTCCGACCATTGCTTGTCGAGAAAAAATTCAAATTCGTCGATTGCTGCGGTCAAAAGTGTTGCTCCTTAAAATCCTCCTCCCCTTCAAGGGGAGTACCGAGGTGGGGATGGGTACGAGTATGAGGTATGCAAATTAACCCATCCCCCTCCTAACCTCCTCCTTGAAGGGGGAGGGATAAAAACATGAACCTCTCAAACCTCATACTTTCCATGCACCGCGCGGCTGCCGCCACCCCAGCCGTGACACACGGCGGTTAGCGCACCGGCTTGCCGCCGGGCCATGCGGATTCGGAGCCCATGTCCTGCCAGGCCGCGGCCCGGCCGGCTTGCCGTGCCGCATCGGCGGCCGGCAGCGTGCCGTCCCAGCGGCGTGCGACGAATCGCTGCGCGGTGACGGCGGCGGACGCGTCCGACATGAGCCAGCACAGCGGCGCGACCATCACGTCGGGCTGCAGCAGTTCGTCGCGGTTGAGCTGGGCCTCCGGGGAAAAGAAATTGGTGTTCACTGCGCCGCCGGGGATCAGCACGTTGACGGTGACGCCGGTGTCATCGAGGTCGCGCGCCCAGCTAACGGTGGCCGCTTCGAGCGCGGCCTTCGATTGCCCGTACGGCGTGTAGGCCGCGCGCAGCATCGTGTCGAGACTGGTGGTGACGTTCACGATGCGGCCGCGCTTCTGCGCGACCATGTGCGGTGCCGCGCTGCGCGCCATGAAGAAGCTGCCCTTGAAGTTCACGTTCACGACGAGCTGCCAGCGCCCGGGATCGACTTCCCAGAAGCGCACCGGCGATTCGAGGTTGTCTTCCTTGATCGCCCGCATGCCGAGCCCGGCGTTGTTGACGAGCCCGTCGAGCGCGCCGAAGCGCTGCACGACCGTGCTCACCGCGCGCTCGCAGTCCTCGAGCCGGGTGACGTCACCCTGGACGGCGAGCACCTCGGCGGTGGCCGATGCGCGGCGCGCGTCCTGCTCGAACCGGGCGAGCGCATCGTCTTTGAGGTCGACGACGGCGACGCGGCAGCCGCGTGCGAGCAGGCCGAGCGCCATCGCCCGGCCGATGCCGGTGGCACCGCCCGAAATGAGCGCGACGCGCCCGGAAATGTTGTCTGCTGGATTCATGAAAAGCGGTCTCGTAATTGGAACTATTCGGGCTTGATCCCTGCGCTGCGCACGACCTTGCCCCATTTTTCGATCTCGGCGCGGATGAACTCGCTGAACTGCTCGGGCGTCTGCGTCGCGACGTCGGCGCCGATGGCGGCGAGGCGTTCCTTGACGTCCGGAATCTGCAGCGCGCGCACGATGTCGCGGTTCAACTTGTCCACGACCGGCATTGGCAGGCCAGCCGGGCCTAGGATCGCGTACCAGTTGGTCGCCTCGAATCCGGGCAGGCCAGCTTCCGCGACCGTCGGGATGTCGGACACCGCCGCGGACCGCGTGGTGGTGGTTACAGCGAGCGCGCGCAGGCGGCCGGACTTCGCATAGGGCAGGGCCGAGGGCATGTTGTCGAAAATCAGCGCGGTCTGGCCGGCAAGCAGGTCGATCATCGCGGGGCCGCTGCCTTTATAGGGAATGTGGACCATCTGGACGCCGGCCGTGGACTTGAACAACTCGGCGGCGAGATGGCCGGCGGTGCCGCTGCCGCCCGACGCATAGTTGAGGGCGTTCGGGTTTTCCCTGGCGAGCGCAATGAGTTCCTTCACCGACTTGGCCGGCAGCGACGGATGCACGACCAGCAGGTTGGTTACGTTGACCGCGCGCGTGATAGGCGTCAGGTCGCGCACCGGGTCGTAGCCGATACTCTTGAAGAGGCTCACGTTCACCGCGATCGGTCCGAACACGCCGAGCACCAGCGTGTAGCCGTCCGCCGGCGATTTGGCCACGAGCTCGGTGCCGATGTTGCCGCCGGCGCCGGGCCGGTTGTCGATGATGACGGTAACGCCCCACGCTTCACCGAGTTTCTGCCCGAGAATGCGCGCCAGGATGTCGGAGCCGCCGCCGGGCGCGAAGGGCACGACGATCCGCACCGGCTTCGCCGGGAACGTCTGCGCTGGCGCCGGTGCCGGTGCGAACGCCGCCGCGCAAGCGATGGCGGCTATTGCCGATTTCATTACCCTTTGCATGTCTCCTCCTCGTTTTAGTCGTCGCCGCCGCGCGCGTTGGCCCGTCGTCGGCTCGTCATCCGTTTCGTATTCGTTCAGCGGTGCGCGGCCGCGTCTGGCGCGGGATCCTCCGCCGGCAGGCGCGCTTCGATGAATCCAGTATATTGTATACATCGACTGCGGCAACGCGCCCGCCGCGAACGGCATCAGACGGCGTAATGGCCATGCACCGCTCTGCTCCCGCCGCCCCAGCCGTGGCACACGGCGGTTAGCGGGCCCCAGCCGCCGGCGACGATTAAATGCAAATCGCGCGGGTCTTTGATCACCGGCACGAGGCATTCGTCGTCGTCCGGGTCGACGTTGATTTTGAGCGCACGCTCGCGCCGCCAGTTGCCGCCGCGTTTCAAGTCGCCCACTTTGCGCTGCGCGAGTTCGCATAGCCGGCGCTGTACGTCGGCGCGGCTGAGTCCCGCGCGCGCGCAAATCGTCGCCTGCTCGGGGCCCATCGCAATCACCATGTCGGAGCGCACATGCATGTTCCAGGAGCTCATCGCGGCCATCGAATCAGCGATGCCGGTCAGTAATCGCTCCGGTTCCTGGCTGACGTCGTCGTAGCAAAGGCGCGGGCTTTCCACCATGGCGCACGTGATCACGTTGTCGTCGGCCGCATAATCGCGCGCCATTGCCAGCGTCTCCCATGGACTGCGTTCGGTGTTCTCGGTCAGACAAGCGGTGTAGCGCAGCGGCGTTGAAAACACCGTTGCCGATCCCACGCCGGGAATGCCGCCGCCGAGATTAAGCAACATCAAGCGAATCGCGCGGCCGATCGATGCGTTGGCCCGGAACCCGGGCCCGAAGCAGCCATTGCCGCCGTGAATGCCGATCTGCTTCGCGTACGGGCCGTTCACGATCATCAGCGGTGCGACGCCATGCATCGTGCCCTGCACGCCGTTAAGATTAAATTCCTCGCGCAGCATCTGCGTAAGGCCGCCAAGGACTACCGGCAAATATTCAGGTTTGCAACCGGCCATCAGCGCGTGGATCGCCACGGTTCGCACGGTGGCGGGCTCCATCGCCGGTGGAATCAGGCCCACGAGTTCAGCGGGATCGCGCTGCGTGGCGGCCAGCATGCGCGCCACGCGAGCCTCGGTCGGCGTGACCACGGGCAGACCATCCGACCAGGGTTTGTTAAGAAAAAATTCGAACTCGTCTACTTCGTCGGTCACGCCTTGTTCCTTTGAATCGTCGCTATAGCGGGTCGTCAATGCGTGGATACCTGAACGGCGGGCTTTCCTGCGCTACTTAATCAGCTTTGATGTTCGCACTTTTAATCACTTTGCCCCACTTGTCTTTCTCCGCCTTAATGAATGCAAGAAATTCTTCGGGCGTGCTGCTCAGCGGTTGGGTGCCGAGCGTGACATAAAGCTGTGCAATCTTCGGATTGGTAATTGCACGCGCGATTTCCTTGTGCAGGCGATCAACGATTTCCTTCGGCGCGTTGGCCGGCAACAGCAGGCCGTACCATTGGGTCACGTCGTAGCCCGGCAGCAACTCGTTCATCGCTGGCAGACCGGTGATCGTACGCTTCGGCCCGGTGGTTGCAAGAAGTCGCAATTTGCCTGAGTGCGCGTGCGGCACGACCGACGGGCCGCTGCCGAACATCATCGTCGATTCGCCGGACATCACCGCAATCGCGGCCGGCCCGTTGCCTTTATAAGGGATGTGCACGGTTTTAACGTTACCGAGAAAATTCAAGAGTTCGCCCGCCAGATGGGGCGCGCCGAGACTGCCGCTCGACGCATACGTGAGCTTGTCGGGATTGGCCTTCGCGAGCGCCAGAAATTCTTTCACACTCTTCACCGGCAGCGACGGATGCACGGTGAGCACGTAGTCGGACAAGGCGACGAGGCTGATCGGACTGAAATCGCGAATCGGATCGTACGGCAACTTGGAGTTCGATGCGGGCAGGATCGCAAGCGGCGCGACGTTGCCAAGCACGATCGTGTATCCATCGGGCGCGGCTCGCGACGCAAGCTCGGTGCCGATGAGTCCGCTGGCGCCGCCGCGCGTGTCGACGATCACCTGCTGGCCGAGTTGATCCGACAAGGCCTGCGCAATGATGCGGGCCGCCGCGTCGGTGCCGCCGCCGGGTGGATAGGGTGAAATCAGTTTAATCGGCTTGCTTGGATAACCTTGCGCCAGCGCCGTGGCCTCCCCCAGCGCCGTGGCTGTGAAGGCTGCCAACGTGAATACCAACCTTGCTGTGTTCATAAGTACTCCATCAGTTTTTGCGCTCAGCGGCGGACTGGGTTAAAGTGCGCCCCGCCACGCCAAGTTCCTGGTTATGCAGACGGGCAGCCCGATTTTCAGTCGCTTTTTCCCGCTGTTTTTCCCGAGTTCGTCATCTTATCGCAGCGGCATTGCGCGCGCAGTATTGCGGCACCTGCCCTTGAGTGATTCTGGTCGGCTTTTATCTCCGGTCGCCCGAGGCGGGGCGCCGGCCACTCCAACGAGCGAAGGAAAAATCATGCAAGCACAAACTCCTGCAGCAAAAGTCACCACCGACCTCACGTGCTGGAAATGCGGCGAAGAAACGTTGAAGTCCACGCTGGTGGCAGTCGCAGTCAATGCATTCCGCAGCGCGAAGGCCGAAGGCTCGGGGGTGCAAAAATCAGAATGCACGAAATGCGGTGCCACCTCGGTGAACGCCGCGCAGGCGCGGCACAACAAGATCCTCGGGCGTCGCAACCGCAAGGCGATCATCAAGGAAACGAACCGTAAGTCGGGCTAAACAGTTTTTGGCGAAGTAAAAATGCCGAGCGGCGGGCATCACCCTTCAAGGTGATGCGAGGGCTCCGCGGTGTATCGATTGAAGCCGGGCCGCGCTTTAATTTCTGCATACCAGCGCGCGATATTCGGCGATGTGTTTTTGGCGAGCCCAAGCACGTGCCAGCGATGCACGCGTAAGCCCAACGGGATGTCGCCGTACGTAAAGCGGTCGCCTGCGATATAACGAGTTCGGCCGAGTTGCTCGTCGGCGATCGTAAGCGCACGATCAAATTTATCACAGGCTTGCGCCAGCACCTTTTGATCGCGTTGCGCTTCCGGCAGTCTGATCAGATGCATTGCCATCAGATGCTGGTGCGGAAGCAGTTCGTTGTTCTCCCAGTCGGCCCAGCGGCTCGCGGATGCGAACGTCCTGATGTCGTTGCCGTAAAGCAGATCGGGCGCGTACTGCATCGCCAGATAGCGGATGATCGAATTTGATTCCCACAGCACGAAGCCGTCGTCGTCGATGGTCGGCACACGGCCATTCGGATTTTTTGCGCGGTATTCGGACGTATCCACAATGCCGAACGGCTGATTGCCCTTCGACACATGCCCGCCAGGGCCCATGACGCCACTTGCAAGAATCAGCTCAAATTCGAGCCCGATCTCAGCGAGCGTCCATAACACTTTTTGCGTGCGCCCTGAAGTCGGGCGGCCCCAAAGTTTCAGCATGATCGTCTAAGGTTGAGCAGCACTCAACGCGCGATCGAGCCCGCGCAGGAGCGGCAGTATCACGTCGATGCTCGGTGTCGCAATTTTGAGCTCCCGCGCGAACGCCTGGATCTGGCCAAGCAGCGCTTCGACTTCGAGCGCGCGTTTCTGCGTAACGTCCTGCAGCATCGACGGCCGTTGTCCGGGTTTGCCGCGGCGCGCAAGTTTCTCGACATCCATTTCGGCGGACAGATCCCAGCCCTGCTTCGCGGCGACTGCGATTGCTTCGCGCATAACTTTTATTGCGAGTTCGCACAATCCCGGATCGGTGCCCAGTCCGCCGAGATCGATCTGCGTCAAGGCGGCCAGCGTATTGCCCGACGCATTCAATGCAAGCTTTTGCCAGACGTCACGGCGAATATCGGCCGAAATGCGCGTATCGATGCCGCCGCGCGTAAACATGGCGGCGACCGCTTGCAGCCGTTCGCTCGTCGAGTTATCCGGTTCACCGAGCACGAGATGATTGGGGCCGGTGTGTACGATCACGCCAGGCTCGACGATTTCGTTGGGCATATGAACCACGCAACCGATCGCGCGTTCAGGCTTGACCTGATTCCATAAAGCGCCTGCCGGGTCGAGCAGGGGCAGCGTGCCGCTCTCGCCTGCGCGGCCATGCCGCCACCACCATGGAATGCCGTTAATCATGAATACGGCGCAGCCATTCGGCGCGAGCAATTTGCCGATCGCGGCGGCCGCTGCTGGCATTGCGGCGGTCGCTTTAACAGCAACGGCGACGAAGTCCTGCGGCGGCAGCGTCGACGGATCGTCCGTTGCGATAGCAGGCCTCGCATTAATTTCCTTGCCGCCGCTGCGCAGCGTAAGCCCGCGCGCACGAATCGCCTCCAATTGCGCGCCGCGCGCAATCACCGAAATCTCGTCCGCGTTGGCAGCGGCGAGCCGCGTTGCAATGTGGCCGCCGACAGCTCCCGCGCCGAATATGCATACTTTCATGAAGTCTCTCCAGTGAGAATTATTATGTGCCGAGCATAATATCGGCTTTCGAACTGCACGCGCGCGTCACACCGCGTCCGCAAGCGGTGTGGTCCATGCGTCGTAGCCATAGACCCAGGTCGGATCGGTCTCTTGGCGCATCCACGTGTTCTTACGCGATGAACCCTGAATCTCTGACGTGCGCGGCTTGCGAGTCGCTTCGAAACGGCGCAGCGCACTCACTACGCCATCGGCATCAATATCGGCCAGACAACGCGACAATACGGCCGCATCTTCAAGCGCGGAGGCGGCGCCCTGCGCCATG
>JANYCE010000383.1 GCA_025360445.1 Betaproteobacteria bacterium | reverse complement strand
CGGCACGCTCGCGGTTTTTTCAGGCCTCGCAGCACTCGCCAAACTGCATCGCCTCGATGTCGCCACGATCGAGCAGGCGTTCGGCATCGCGGCGTCGATGTCGAGCGGACTAAAGCGCAATTTCGGCACGATGACCAAGCCACTGCACAGCGGAATTGCCGCGCGCAGCGCGCTCACTGCATTCAATCTCGCCGCCGCCGGATTTAGCGCGGCACCCGACGTGCTCGAAGCGCAAGCCGGCTTTTTTTCATCCTACGGCGTAGCCGGGTCAAACCCTGAGATCACAGCGCGAGGGCTCGGCAAACCATTTGTCATTCGTGAACCGGGCCTCGCGCTCAAGAAATTCCCCTGCTGCTATGCGTCGCACCGCGCGACGGACGGCTTGCTCGCATTGCGCGCAAAACTCGGATTCGATGCGACGACCATCGACAAAGTTATTTGCCGCATGCCGCCGGGCGGCATGCACGTGCTGACGTATCCGCAGCCGGCAACCGGGCTCGAAGCTAAATTCAGTCTGCATTATCCGCTCGCCGCTGCAGTGCTCGATGGCAATTGCGTGTTCGCCACTTTCACCGATGAAGCCGTGCGCCGTCCGCAAATCGCCGGCTTGTATGAACGCATCGACGCCCGCGAAGACCCGGCGTGCCGCGGTGATGATCCGTTGTTCGACACCCGCAGTTCCGGCAGCCGCGGTTTTGTCGAGGTGGAAGTTCGCTTGCTGGATGGCCGCAGCGACCGCGTTCGAATCTACACACCGCCGGGCTCGCCGCAGCGCGAGTTGACCTGGCACGATCTGCGCGAAAAGTTTATCGATTGCGCGCGCTACTCGGGCCGCGTTCAAGCGGCGTCGGCAAACCAGGCATTCGACACGATTCGCCAACTCGAGACGATCGACGACATTGCCGCGGTCACAAGCTTGTTGTGTTGAAGTAGCGCGGCCGCTTCCACTCAATCAGCCGATGCGCATTGCGCGTAAAATGCGCGGGCGCCGATAGTGTGCACGCCGCTGCACCGATAGTGCCGCTCATTTCATCAATCGCGAGGCCCCATGAAAAAAGCGCTCCGAATTGCAATCGCCATGCTGGTTGCCGCAGTTCCCTCGCTCGCGGCGGCCGAGTATCCCGACCGGCCCATTCGCCTGATCGTGCCCTACCCGCCCGGCTCGAGCACGAATGACATACTCGGCCGCGCGCTGGCGCTGCGCCTGTCAGCGGTATTGGGGCAGCAGGTCGTCGTCGATAACCGTTCGGGCGCGAGCGGCAACATGGGGTCAGAGCTCGTTGCCAAAGCGATGCCCGACGGCTACACGCTGTTGGTCGGCGTCGCGGGTCCGCTTGCGGTCGGCCCGGCCGTCTACAAAAATCTTGGCTACGACCCGATCAAGGACCTCGCGCCGATTGCGATGTATGCGGCGGTCCCTTACGTGCTCGTCGTCAACCCTGCGGTGCCGGCGAACAACGTCAGGGAACTCATTGCGCTCGCGAGGGCGAAACCGGGTCAGTTGAATTTCGCTTCGAGCGGCAGCGGCGGCTCACCGCATTTGTGCGGGGAATTATTCAAGGCGGTGGCCGGCATCGACATCGTGCACATCCCGTATAAGGGCGCGGGAATGGCGATGATCGACGTGTTAAGCGGCCAGATACCGATGATCTGTACCGGCGCAACGGCTCTATCAGCGCATATCAAGGCGGGACGGCTGCGCCCGATGGGCGTGGCATCGCTCAAGCGCTCGGCGCTGATGCCCGATCTGCCGACCATCGCCGAGCAGGGCTTGCCGGGCTTCGAAGTCAACTCGTGGAGCGGCCTGCTCGCGCCGGCAAAAACCCCGGAGCCGATCATTCGCAAGTTGTACGAAGCCGTTGCGAAAATCATCGCCACCGACGACATGAAAAGTTTCCTGGCGAGCGTCGGCGCCGAACCCGCACTCATGAATCCGCGCGACTTCGGCGCTTATCTCAAGGTCGATACCGCACGCTGGGCCAAAGTCGTCAAAGCGGCTAATCTGAAGATCGATTAAAAAAAGGATAGCCATGAAATACGGACGCTTTGAATCGCAGGGCAAGATTTTCTACGGTATTGTCGAGGGTGAAACAGTCAACGAGCTCGAAGGCTCGCCATTCGAGACCTGCCGTCCAACCACCCCGCGTCATGCGCTGTCGTCGCTTAAGACCCTGGTGCCTTGCGTACCCGGCAATTTTTATTGCGCGGGACTCAATTACCTCGGGCATATCGAGTGGGTCAACGCGCGCAATGGCAGCAACCGCAAGCCACCCGCGAAAGCCGACGTCGGCTACCGTTCGAACAATGCGTTGATCGCGACCGGTGAAACGATCGTGATCCCCGCGGATTCACCGGGCCCCGTGCAATACGAAGGCGAGCTCGTCGCGGTGATTGGCACGCAGGCACGGAATCTTTCCGAAGCGGATGCGCTATCGTGCGTGCTCGGCTATACGCTCGGCAACGACGTGAGCGATCGCGGCTGGCAGGCGTCCGACCGCACGCTGTGGCGCGCGAAAAATTGCGACACCTGGAAACCGATGGGCCCGTTCATCACGACGGGGCTCGATCCGATGAACCTGACGGTGTCGGTCATGATCAACGGCCAGCCGGCGGCGGAATACAGCACGTCGAAGATGTTGTTCTCGGCGCAGCATTACATCGCGGAAATTTCAAAATACATGACGCTGTGGCCCGGCGACGTGATCTGGCTTGGCACCGACAACGCGACTCTGCCCGATCTCAAAGACGGCGACGTGTGTGAAATCGTGCAGAAGGACATCGGCGTATTGCGCAACCCCGTCGCGCGCGCAGTTGCGTGATCTCGCAACCGCGTAGTTACTTCGCTTGGTCGTGCGGATGCTGCGCGTGGTGCTGGCGCAGCAAATCTTTACCATAGTCGTTGCCGTTGGGCGTGCGCACGACGGTGTGAATGTGGTTACGCGTGGGAATTTGCGACTTAGCTAGCGCGATCGGCCGCTGGTGATCGAATTCGATGAGAATCACCGGGCTGTGAATGCGGTAGTAGAAAACGCCGTCGGGTTGCGCACTGCCGATCCATCCGAAGTAGGTTTGATCGAGATGCCTGCGCACTTCCGAAAGTTTGACCCGCGCATGGCCATTGTCCATGTTGCTCACGTACTGCGCGACGACCTGCAGCAATAATTTCTTCTGCGCGGCATTGAGTTCGGCGGCGCGTATTCCCGCAAAATCGAGCGCTAAATTGTCGCGATAAGCGGCCGTCAGCGTGTCTTCGCTTTTCTTGTCGCCGGCGATCATCGCTTTTGCCTGTTGCGACTTGTCGAGGCTGCGCATGAGGGCGAGGCCCTGGTTCTGCTCTTCCTGCAACACCACGGTGCCTTTGAATTTGCCGGTGTCCGTTTTCACCGGTTCGGAGCCAAGGAATACCGGCGACATCACGACCTGATTGCCGAGCACGAAGTAATTGATGATCGCGTGGTGACCGTCCAGTTGCCAACCCCACGGCTCGGTGGCCGACGGCGTGCCCATGATGGTGATCCAGTAAAACCAT
>JANYCE010000335.1 GCA_025360445.1 Betaproteobacteria bacterium | reverse complement strand
TCCATTGCGCGGGCGGCACGCGATTGGCCATCGCGGCATTCTCCGCCGGCAATCCGAATGCATCCCATCCCATCGGCTGCAGCACGTTGAATCCACGCATGCGGTGATACCGGGAGAGCGCATCGCCTATGGTATAGTTTCTTACGTGCCCCATATGCAGTTTGCCCGATGGGTAGGGGAACATCGACAGGCAATAATATTTGGGTTTGCCGGGCGTGCGCGTGGCATCGCCAGCGGGCTCTACGGCGGCAAACGAGCGCTGTTCGGTCCAGTAATTCTGGGCGTCGCGTTCGAGTGCGTGAGGGTTGTACTTGTTCTGCATACGGGTCTGCGGATGCGACAAAGACGCGAATTATACGCGCACCGTATGCGAACCTTCTCGCGAACGCCGGCGGCTGCAAGCGGTAATCAGGGGAGTGCAAAATGAAAATAAAGACACTGTGTGCGATAGCGCTCGCGTTCACTGCAACCTGTGCGGCGGCGGCTAAACCGACACTCGTCGTTGAAGGCGTGCAGATGCCGGCCTGGGTCGAGCGCGCCAGCGGTAAGCGCGATGCGCTGATGGTGGGCGCCTCGCTTGGCAACAAAGACCGCGTGGTCACCGGCGCCGGCGCGCGTGCGTTGCTGCGGCTTGCCGACGGCAGCCTTCTCAAGCTGGGCGAGAACGGATCATTGGGGCTCGACGACCTGGGTACGCAAAAATTCAAGGCCAAAGAGGTGGTGACCGCATCGCTCGACGTCTTGCGCGGCGCGTTTCGCTTCACCACTCAGGCGCTCTACAAATTTCGTGGCGAACGCGACGTCAAAGTCAGGGTCGTCACGATCACCCTCGGCATTCGCGGTACTGATTTGTTTACCAAAACAGATGCGACTCGCGATATCGCGTGCCTGATCGAAGGTCAGGTCGACGTGACGCGCGGCGAGCAGGCATTTACGCTGAACCAGCCGATGTCGTTTTATGTCGCGCCTAAAGATAAGCCGGGCGAGCCGGTCGTCGCCGTTTCGAAAGAACAACTCGCCAAGTGGACGCAGGAGACCGATCTCGGCGCGGGCGCCGTGCGTAAGGGCGGCAAGTGGCGCGTCTATCTGGGTGAAGCCAACGATCAGGGCGCCGCGCTTAAAATCTACGATCAATTGCGTAACGCCGGCTATGCGGCGGAGATCCGGCCGATGACCGGCGCCGAGGCCGTCAATTACCGCGTGCGCATTTCCAATCTTGCCACCCAGCAGGAAGCGGTTGCCCTCGGCGAAAAACTCAAGAGCCAGATGGGCTTTACCGAGACGAAAGTTTCAAAGTAGTTGTCGCGTTCGCAGTTTGGCGCCGCTGCTAAAGTGTTTTCGGCGACATGCTGAAGGTGCTGTTTTATAATCGCACGTTGCGTCAACACACCGTCTATGTCGTCTCCTTCATTCCTGTCCGGCCTTAACGAGCCTCAGCTCGAAGCCGTAACCCTGCCGCACCAGTCGGCGCTCATTCTCGCTGGCGCCGGCAGCGGCAAAACCCGCGTGCTGACCACGCGCATCGCCTGGTTGATTCAGACCGGTCAGGTGAGCCCCGCCGGGCTGCTCGCCGTAACGTTCACCAACAAGGCCGCGAAGGAAATGCTCGTGCGCATCAGTTCGATGCTGCCGATCAACACGCGCGGCATGTGGGTCGGCACCTTCCACGGCCTGTGCAATCGCATGTTGCGCGCGCATTACCGCGAAGCCGGGCTGCCGCAACTATTTCAGATTCTTGACAGCCAGGACCAGCTCGCGCTCATCAAGCGCATGATGAAGGCCGCCAACGTCGATGAGGAAAAATTTCCCGCGCGCCAGATTCAGTATTACATCAACAGCCATAAAGACGCGGGCAAGCGCGCAATCGATGCCGACGACTACGACGGCTTCAGCCGGCGCCTGAAGGAGCTGTACGCGGTGTACGACGAGCAGTGTCAGCGCGAAGGGGTGCTCGATTTCGCGGAACTTTTGTTGCGATGTTACGAACTTCTGTCGAAGAACGAAATTCTGCGCGACCATTACCGCGGTCGTTTCCGGCATATCCTGGTCGACGAATTTCAGGACACCAACCGGCTGCAATATCAGTGGCTGCGCATGCTCGCTGTGGGGAACTCCACCGGGACAGCGCACGGTGCGGACAACGCGATTTTTGCGGTCGGCGACGACGACCAGTCGATCTATGCATTTCGCGGCGCGTCCGCAGCCAACATGGGCGATTTGCAGAAAGATTTTGCAATCGAAAAAGTGATCAAGCTCGAGCAGAATTACCGCTCACACGGACACATCCTCGACGCTGCCAACGCGCTGATCGATCACAACCGCCGGCGTCTCGGTAAGAACCTGTGGACGGCCGAAGGCAAAGGCGAACCGCTGCGCGTGTACGAAGCGGGCGGGGACATAGACGAAGCGCGCTTTATCGTCGACGAAGTTAAATCGTTGCACCAGGAAGGCCTGCGTTCGTCGGAGATCGCGCTTCTTTATCGCTCAAACGCGCAGTCGCGTGTGCTCGAGCACGCGCTCTTCAATGCCGGCATGTCATACCGCGTGTATGGCGGCCTGCGCTTCTTTGAGCGCCAGGAGATCAAGCATGCGCTCGCGTATTTGCGGGTGCTCGCAAGCGATGAAGACGACGGCGCGCTTTTGCGCATCATCAATTTTCCGACGCGCGGCATCGGCAACCGCGCGCTCGAGCAATTGCAGGACGTGGCACGCGGCCGCGGCGTCAGCCTGTGGGTGGCCGCCCTCGAAAAGGCGCTCGCCTCAGCAACCCGTGGCGAGGCCGGTCTTCCCAAAAAAGGCGTCGACGCATTTGTGGCGCTAATCGCCGGTATGCGCGCCGCGTGCGCCGGCCTGCCATTGCCCGAGATCATTGAGCACGTGATCGTGCACAGCGGTCTTAAAGAACACTACGCTAAGGAGCGCGAAAGCGCGGATCGCCTCGAAAACCTCGACCAATTGATCAATGCAGCGGCAAGTTTCATTGCGGATGAAGGCCAGGAGGACACGACCCTGGCGGGGTTTCTCGCGCATGCAGCGCTTGAAGCAGGCGACAATCAGGCTCAGGCCGGCTCGGATGCGCTGCAGTTGATGACGGTGCATTCGGCCAAAGGCCTCGAGTTCCACACGGTGTTCATCAGCGGTCTCGAAGAAGGTTTGTTCCCGCACGAAAACAGTTTGTCGGAGGCCGACGGCAAGGAAGAGGAGCGACGGCTCATGTACGTGGCGCTGACACGCGCACGGCGGCGCTTATATCTGACGTTCGCGCAAAGCCGCATGCTGCATGGTCAGACGCGCT